>JBIIPY010000122.1:0-6531 GCA_044342365.1 Ferruginibacter sp.
TTATAAATCTTATCCCGAATGCTTTCGGGAGTAAATGCCGATGGTATCAAACAAATAGTACAATGAGGCGATAGCCGATATTGGACTATATTGTTTGTGTAATCGGTGTTACTTTACGGCACCCTCTGCAGTTGCTGCTACAATTTCTGCCAACTTGCCCGTTTTTACGTAGTATATCTAGCCATACAGCGGAATGTAGGAAGGTACCAACGGATGCCCTTTGATGCGCTTTACATCTTCCACAATACTTTGTGCTTGGTTGCTGATGGTTAAAAAAGAAATATGCTTGGCTTCTTCAAACCCACCTTCTTCGGTAACATTTTTGCAGCCATATGCATCCACTGATGCTGTTGACAAACTTTTACTGAATAAATTTCTAATCACATCATCTGTGAAATATTCCATTCCACAATCGGTATGATGAATCACAAACCATTCAGCGGTACCCAATAGTTTGTGAGAGATCACCAATGAGCGAATAGCATCGCGTCACTGGCTCGGCCATTCCAGCATATTTTGCCGGATCTAATCTTGCATCCATACAAATAAGAATGACAAATTTGCGTGCAGGTGGAAAACCAAGGTTTGCTTTTTCACAAAAATCGGCAGCATAGGCTTCGTTGGCGGTTAATACTTCTGCATGAACCTTACTAAGCTGTTCTGCTGTTTTTTCTGTACTCATGTTTTTATTTTTTAATAGTCTATAATATTAGTAGAATATTTACAAAAACTCATTTTGCAAATTGATCGAAAAAAGTAAAATTATTATTGCATCGAAGTTGCAGTGTTCAACACAATTTATTTGGGAGAAGGTGGTCGTGCAATTTTACACGCTGAAAATTCAAAGGACTTTTGACTAGCATCTCATTTTTTCGTAAATTTATAAAGTGAAAAAACGAATTAATATAGGTCTTGATTTTTATCATTGACAAATTGACAAATTCAATCGAAAACACCTTAACCGGGGAGGTTTTTGACACAGAAATTATAAAGCTTAAGGCTTCTGACATGAAGCAAATCAAAGAAACAGGCTGGCAATTTAAATGGCACAATGAACTAAAAGACAAGAGCAAAGAAGTTTTTAAATTGACTACGGTAAATAATCCTACAATTATTCAAGGACTTTTGAGTATCGAAGACAAAAATGATCATATTTTCATGCACTTAATTGAAAGTGCTACATTCAATTAAGGAAAAATCAAAGTTTATATAGGTGTTCCTGGAAATCTTGTTGCTTTTGCTTGTAAAGTTTCAGTTGACAAGGGTTATGAGGGGTTCATCGCCTTTGATGCAAAAACAGCATTAATTAAACATTACGTACAAACACTTCATGCGACTCATTTTCGAGGATTAAGAATGTACATAGAAACTAGTGCTGCATTAAGACTTATCTCACAATATTTTAAAAGCTAAAAAATGGGACTAATCAAAGAACCAAAAAATGTTGACTTATCTACAAAGTCTGAACCTTGGACAGAGCAAGAGCTAGCAGACTTCAGAAAAATCATGCAAGAAATAAAAGCAAAAAATGCAAAACGAAATATACTTTCCTTGCGGCTCAAAGGCACTAGGAAGCTGCCTGCTTAACTGTGCATAAACCACCAACAAGCTATTTGCTTCAGTGCCGGCTGGACGGAAATAACTTCGGCTTCAACTAACTATGATCTTCGGCTTTTCCGTTTTATAATGATATTTCGTGCTAAATTTTATCGTCAATAATTCTAATCGGCTGCAGTTGCCAGGCTCACAGTTTTTCAAATACTGGCACAGCAGCAAGCCGTGCTCGAAGGTTCCTATGCTCATTAGAACAGTGCTTTTAAAGCTTTTACTATTAATTTCATTCAAATAAAAACTTTAGAATAATTTAGCATCTTACTACCCATTATCGATCATATTAAAACAAATGTTGAGAACAGTACAGGTAACCAGATACGTAACACCTTTGAGAGAAGGTGGATCGCTGCCAGCGATAGCCGGAGCAGACGACGGTTTTTTGTACGTACTCAAATTTAGAGGGGCAGGCCAGGGAACCAAAGCACTCATTGCCGATTTGTTGGGTGCAGAGTTGGCCAGACTGGCTGGCTTCAAAGTACCTGAATTGGTGTTTGCAGAATTGGATGAAGCCTTTGGGCGAACAGAACCCGATGAAGAAATACAGGATCTACTCAAAGCTAGTGTGGGCTTAAATTTGGCAGTACATTACTTGTCGGGCGCCATTACTTTCGATTCGGTAGTGATGAAAGTGCCGCCATTACTGGCCTCCCAAATTGTTTGGATCGATGCATTCATTACAAATGTAGACCGCACCGTGCGCAATACCAACATGCTTATTTGGAACAAAGAATTGTGGTTGATCGATTTTGGCGCTTCCCTTTATTTTCATCACGCTGGTATGGAATGGGAAGAAGCTGCACTTAAACCTTTCGCTGCCATCAAAGATCATGTGCTGCTGCCACAAGCTACCCTGCTAAAGGAAGTAGACGAACAAATGAAATTGATATTTACGACGAATGCCATCAACAAAATTGTGTCGCTGCTACCAGATACTTGGTTGATGTCTGATGCAGTTACAAATAGCGCCGAAGACAAAAGAGCCATGTACCGTCAGTTTCTCAACAGTCGTTGCGCTCATTCCTCCATTTTTTTAAACGAAGCACTGCATGCACAACAAACACTTATTTGAGTATGCGGTATTGAGAATCGTTCCCCAAGTTGAAAGGGAAGAGTTCCTCAATGTAGGCGTAATCCTCTATTGCAAAAAACCTGCTTTTTTAGGCGTTCGATTCAAATTAGACCAAGCAAAACTTTTATACGTTTTTCCGAAGCTTTGTATGGAAGATGTAGCTGCCCATCTTGTTTCGCTGCAAAACATCAGCGAGGGCAACGCCGCAGCCGGTCCTATTGCCCTGCTCGATGCAGCCAGTCGATTTCGTTGGTTAACTGCCAAAAGAAGTACTGTTGTGCAATCCTCAGCCGTACATCCCGGCCTTTGTTTACATCCTGAAACAACGCTCGATCAACTTTTTGAAGACCTTGTTTAATTCACACCTGCTATTATTTTCAATTTTTACACTTTTGTTCAGGGCCAAATTGCTATATAATGTTTAATTAATGTTTATGTAATAAAATGCTAACACTGCGGAGAAGATTTGTGTGCGTAGGAATGTCAACTTTGCACTCAACTTAAACCACCTTGTTATGAAAAAAATATACCAATCAATGGTATTCATTCTTGCCCTTATGGTAAGTACAGTTTCCTTTGCACAGGAAACTACTTCAGAAATTTTGGGTCAGGTAATTGCCAACAACAAACCCCTCGAAGGAGCCAGCATTACTGCCCTTCACCAACCCACCGGCACCGTTTACAGCACTACATCGAGAGCCGACGGTCGATTTAATCTAAACAATTTAAGGGTGGGTGGACCATACCTCATCAAAGCCAGTTTCGCAGGTTTTAAAACTCTCGAACAAAAAGATGTACTGCTCACATTGGGTAATGCATTCAAAGCAGACTTCGACCTCATTAGTGACAATGCCACTTTGGATGAAGTAGCAGTTGTTGCTACGAGAAGCGACAAGGTTTTTAGTAAAAGCCGCACGGGTTCTGCGGAAGTAATTACCCGTCAGCAAATTGATCGCCTTCCTACTACCAATAGAAGTTTGCAGGATTTCACCCGTTTAACGCCCACTGCCAATGGAAACAGTTTTGCTGGTCGTAGCAGTGCTTACAACAACCTCACCGTAAATGGTGCCAGCTTCAACAATACTTTTGGATTGTCTGGAACACTTGGTGGACAAACAGGTTCTCAGCCCATCAGCATCGATGCATTGGAACAAATACAAGTTAACATTGCACCTTACGATGTTACTCTCGGAAGCTTCACTGGTGCCGGCATTAACTCCGTTACCAAAAGTGGGACCAACGATTTTAAAGGAACCATTTACAACTTCACCAAAGGACCCAAAACTACAGGAACCAATGTGGGTACCACAAAAGTACCGCGCCAGGATTTTGAATTTGCCAACACCGGTATCAGCATCGGTGGTCCCATCATCAAAAACAAATTGTTCTTTTTTGTTAGTGGTGAAATGCAGCGAGAAAGCTCACCTGCTACCAGTAGGGTAGCCAGCCGTGGTGGTTCTTCAGGAGATAACATCTCTCAAGCACGTGCAGAAACGCTTGATTCATTGAGGAATTTCTTAAAGCAAAAATTCAATTATGATGCAGGTGCTTATGAAAATTATCCATTTGAAACCAACAGTGATAAAGTTACTGTTAGGCTCGATTGGAACATCAATAAAAAGAACACCTTCAACATTAACTATTATTATTTGAAGTCTGACAGAAACGTTGCACCTAGTAACAGTGGTGCCATCGCCAACAACAGACAGCCTAGCCAAACCGCTATGCCTTTCTTCGCTTCTACTTATGTAATCAACAATAATTTCAACATTGTAATTGCCGAGTTGAATACCAAAATCAACAATAGGATTTCTAATAAATTACAAGTAGGGTACAACCAGTTGAGAGATTTCAGAACCAGTCCGGGCGGTATTTTCCCGTTGGTCGATATTGGAAATGGTCTAGGAGCTACCTTCACTTCTTTTGGTTACGAACCTTTTTCTGCCTTCAACGAATTGGGAACCGATACATGGCAGTTGAACGACATCTTTACGGTGTTTAAAGGCAAACACAATCTAACTTTTGGTACGCAAAATACCTTCAATAAATTCAAAAATGGTTTCGCTCCTAGTTACTACGGAGCCTACCAGTTTGCAAGTCTTCAAGACTTTTACAACAGCGTCAACAACAATACGCCTACTGCACAACGGTATGAATTGCGTTATTCTGCGCGCCCAGGTGGCGAATTTCCTTTCGCAAATGTGAAGGCTTTCCAACTTGGATTTTTTGCACAAGACAAATGGTCTGTTACCCCCAACTTCACCCTCACGGCAGGTCTCAGAGCAGACATTCCTGTATTTGATGACTTCATTGCCAACGACAGTGCCAATGCACTCACATACAGAAACGGTGTGAAAATTAATACCGGCAATGCCCCAAAAACAACTGTTTTGTTTAGCCCACGTGTTGGTTTTAACTGGGATGTAAAAGGAGACAAAACTACACAGGTTCGTGGTGGTATCGGAATTTTTGCAGGTGCTCCACCATTTGTATGGATCAGCAATCAAGCCAGCAACAACGGTGTTGATTTTGGTTCTTTCGTATTACAACCTGGATCAAACGGTATACTAGCCAACGATCCACGGTTTATATTTAACCCAGATGTAAACGCTAACCGTCCTGTAAATGCAAAAGCAAACACTACTTACAACTTGGCTGTTACGGACGAAGATTTCAAATTTCCTCAGTTGTTGAGAACCAATTTGGCAATCGATCAAAAACTTCCTTTGGGCATCATTGCTACCTTGGAAGGGGTTTACTCAAAAGATATCAACGCAGTATACCACCAAAACATCAACCTCCCCACTGCAGGTACTGCCTTGGTAGGATCAGATAACAGGTTGCGTTTTACTGCTAACAGAATTTATGGTGGCCAGGGCGGCGCAACGCCTTCTAACCCCAACATCACGGATGCAATTCTGATGACGAATACCTCTAAAGGATACGCTTATAATGTTACTTTACAATTGCAACGCAACGTGAAAAATCTGTACACAATGTTAGCATATAGCTACGGCGACAGTCGCTCTGTAAACGATGGTGGTTCTATTGCACAGTCAATTTGGAGAGATCGTTTTGTATCTGGCGATCCGAACGAAAATATTACTTCTTTCTCCTCATTCAACCAGCCTCACAGAGTAGTAGCAGCTGCTTACTACAGGTTTGAATACAAAAAACATTTTGCAACTTCTATTGGTTTCACTTTTGAAGGTGCCAATGGTGGTACAGGAAGTTATGCGTACAGTGGTGATTTAAACAATGATGGTTTAACTACCAACGATTTGATTTATGTACCAAGAAACGCTAGCGAAATTGTTTTGGAAAGAGCCAATGCACAAGATGCAAGAACACCTGCAGTATTGTGGGCTCAACTAGATGCTTACATCAACCAAGATCCTTACCTAAGCAAAAGAAGAGGTGAGTATGCACAAAGAAATGGTTTGTTATTGCCTTTCTACAGAAAATTAGATTTGAATTTTACACAAGATTTTTATGTGAACATTGGTGGCAAAAGAAACACCCTTCGTTTTACAGCAGACATCCTAAATTTTGGAAATCTGTTGAACAAAAACTGGGGTATTTTCAGAGTGGCAAACAGAACAGCATTGCTCAATTATTTGAGGGTTGAAACCACCGGACCGAACGCTGGTAAACCTGTTTTCAGTTTTCCTTACTTAAATGCAGCCAATCAAATTCCATTGACCACTACATTCCAAAATGCAACCGGTCAGGCCTCAAGGTATCAGGTGCAGTTGGGTGTACGGTACATCTTCAACTAGTTTTTGATTTGATACGTATCCTTATGTCCTGCCCCAGTGGCAGGACTTTTTTTTTGATAGATGGTATTT
>JBIIPY010000172.1:0-2686 GCA_044342365.1 Ferruginibacter sp.
GTGTAAATGCCGATGGTATCAAACAAATAGTACAATGAGGCGATAGCCGATATTGGACTATATTGTTTGTGTAATCGGTATTAATCAAAGATGTTTAGCTTTGATAATCATAACTACATACTATGACCAATCAACTATTATTCAATATTTGCAACAGCATCGCCATGTTGGGATGGTTGTTACTCCTTGCTGCACCCAAGTGGAAATGGACGGGTAGGATCATCATGGGTTTCATTATAGTGCTGTTGGCATTGATATACGTGTACATCATTGCCATCACTTTTGATGCATCCGTGATGGAAAGTTTCAGCAGGCTCGATGGAGTGATGGCACTCTTTACAAACGAAATAGCGGTATTGGCTGGTTGGATACATTACCTTGCTTTCGATTTGATGGTGGGTATGTTTATTGTAAGCAATGCATATAGAAACAATATCAAACATTATTTAACCATTCCGGCATTGCTGGGTTCTTTTATGTTTGGTCCCGCCGGTTTGTTGTTGTACATCATCATTCGTTGGGTAAAAACCAAACGCTATTTCATGAGCTACCCTGAAATTAAAAAAGCTTGATCTGATTTTTTAAAACACTACCCTGCAACAATCGCGGGCATCATGTATGCCGCTATGGGAAAAGCCATTGCTTTACACACACCTTGTACCGCCTTATTTTTTACTCAGGAAAGGTAAGTTCGTGTAATGTTTGGTTAAGCCATTTAGGCCTGCACCCAGTGCATGGTTTTGTTGGTATAATCAATAAAAGCTCTTTTGTTTCCCTGGTGATGCAGAAATACAATATCGAGTGTAGAAATGCTGGTTTCTACTACCGCAAAATTGCTGGCTGCAAATTCAATCAGTTCGTTTGGGGGTTCTTTTTCATTGATGTTGATGGGAATGGGTGCGGCTAATACAGTGCCGGGAGCGTGAGCGATGCTGTATGTGAGTTTGCTGCTAAGCCTTGAATCAGCCCAGCCCTCTTCGGCAATCTCATTTTTAAAATGGATGCTGGCTGTACCTTGCATGCGCAACTGTAGCCGGATGCCTTCATTATAAAACAACCAGCTGATGGCTGGATTTTTTTGTAAAAAGGGTACTTTAGGCGCACGAATGTCTGTATGAAAAAATAATTTTTTATCCGTCTCCATTACTTTTCTTAAAATGACCGTTCTCAATTCGGGGAAACCGTCTTGTATATTGGCAATGCAACCATGGTGAAAGGTATTTTTATAACTTAAAACACCTTCTGAAAGCAATGCCCATACTTTTTGCTCTATTGCTGCAAGCTCATCCGATTCAAAAATTGATGCTATCATACTGCAAAAATAAACTGCCTTTTTTAAATTCGAACTTTTGTTTACGCTCTATCCAGTTTGAGTTATTTTTGAAAAAAAATGTACATGTTTCGTTTTTCTTTTTTGTTGTTATTGTGTTTGATGGCAGCCTGTTCGCAACCAAAACCCACCGATCTCAACAGTGTTGCTGCTGGCAATTGGTTGCTGTTAGAAATGAATCCGGAAGCGCCTATGTACGATACGAGCTTTAATAAAATTGAAGATGCTACCAACCGTACTTACACCCATAAAATGATTCGATTACAAAAAGAAGGGGTGTTTGCCGATGTAGACAGTATGCAGCAACAGCAGGGAAAATGGCTGGTACTCAACAATCAACAATTAGCGATAGCCAAGGCAGGCAAGGGTTTCGATTTGTTTGTGGCTTCCTTCATGGCTTACGATGCCAAAAATCAAGTATTAAAACTACGCCATAAAATAGGCAGGGGAGCTGGTATAGATTCTTTGCCCGTGATTTGGCAATTCAAAAAAATTGATGAAAGCAATCAATGGCATTATTTGTTTGCCGATAGCAGCAACCGTTGGAGGGTAAAGCCCTTGGAACCAGAACCGGTAGCTGTATTACAAAAAAGGTTGAGCAATATGTTGTTGTTTTATGCAGCTTATTTCGAAATGGTTTCTGCTGAATCTGACTTCTTTGTAACCTGGCGGTTTCCTTTGCCTTTTAAATTTTATGCTCATGGCGTTGGCATGAAAACGCTGGATAAGTCGAATGGCTTTGAACAATTTTTTTATGACAAAGCAGATGCTGAGAAAGCTGTGCAGCTAATAGAAAATGCCATGCGAAGCAACACAAGCCCTTATCCCAAAAGAGATACCTACACCTTAGAATATGCCGCGTTGTTAAAAATCTTAGCCAGGGAACTCCTCGGTCATTAGTTTAATGAATGTGATGAACAGTGAAAAACACCACTTTTTTTTGCTATTAATAATACCAATGTGATTTATATAATATGCCAATATTTTATAAATCTTATCCCGAATGCTTTCGGGAGTAAATGCCGATGGTATCAAACAAATAGTACAATGTGGCGATGGCCGATATTGGACTATATTGTTAGTCCAATCGGTATTATTCAAAAAAATCTTTGGCAAGTCGGAACGTATTGCAATGTGCTTCTGTGATAATTCTTACATCCGCAGAATAACCCCCACCCATCGATACTGCAAAGGGAATTTGTTTTGCTTTGAGCATCGAAAAAACCAGCTCGTCTCTTTTTTTACAGCCCTTCATACTCACTTTTAATTTTCCAAATCTGTCTGTTTCTAAAATATCTACACCACTTAAATAAAATACAAAATCAGGGGCTACACTTTGTAACAACGCTGGTAAAT
>JBIIPY010000029.1:0-29723 GCA_044342365.1 Ferruginibacter sp.
TTGTATAATATGCCAATATTTTATAAATCTTATCCCGAATGCTTTCGGGAGTAAATGCCGATGGTATCAAACAAATAGTATAATGAGGCGATAGTCGATATTGGACTATATTGTTTGTCCAATCGGTATTATACTGGCGTTGTACCCAGTTAAACACGGCTATGTACAATTATAAATTGGAAAGCTACGCTTCATTTAATTCACTGGCATCCTTCACGATCTTCGCTTTTTCTTGGTCTTTGATGCTGCCCCATCCTCCCAAAACGTTTCTAAGGTTGTGAACGCCCTGTCTTTTTAACAACGAAGCGGCTATCACGCTTCTATATCCACCTGCACAATGCACGTAAAGGTTTTGGTGGTCTTCAAATTGAGCCAGTTCCGCTATATCGGTCATCTCGTTTAAAGGCAGGTTCAGTGCATTTTTTAAATGTCCATCGGCGTATTCTGTTTCTTTTCTAACGTCTACTACCATCAAATTAGGATCGTGTGGCATATCCATCATCAGTTCATCGGCTTCCACATCAATGACCATGTCTGTTTTTTCGCCTGCTTTTTTCCAGGCTTCAAAACCGCCTTCCAAGTAACCTTCCATTTTTTCGAAACCTACCCTGCTCAAGCGAATTACCGTTTCTTCCTCTTTGCCTTTTGGCGTAATGATTACAATGGGTTTATCGAAGGGGAGCAAACTGCCAGCCCATTCTGCAAACCTGCCTTCAAGCCCAATAAAGATGGAGCCGGGTATAAAACCTTCTGTAAATTCCGCGGCAGTTCTGGTATCCAGCATCACACAATCTTCTTTTAGTTTCACTTTAAAAGAGGGGATATCAAGTGGGATGGTGCCTCTTTTTACCACAGCATCAATAGCATCATAACCTTGCTGGTTTATTGTAGCATTGATGGGAAAGTATCGCGGCGCACTACCCAGTCCTTTGGTAACGGCTTCAATAAATTGTTCTTTGGTTTGTGGTTGTAGGGCATAATTGTTTTTCTTTTCCTCGCCTATCGTACTATGGGTATTGGGCCCAAGGTTTTTACCACAGCTGCTGCCAGGACCGTGTGCAGGATATACCAACACCTCATCTGGCAATGGCATTAATTTGTTTTGAATGGTTTCGTATAAAATACCTGCTAATTCTTCGCTGCTCATATTGCCACTGCTAAGGTCTGGCCTGCCTACGTCGCCCACAAATAAAGTGTCGCCCGTAAAAACAGCATGTGGTTTACCGCTTTCATCTTTGAGCAAGTAACAACTGCTTTCTAAAGTGTGGCCGGGTGTGTGCAATACTTCGATGCTGGTATTGCCCAATGTAAATACTTCCCCATCGGCGGCATTGTGCACTTTATAATTGGTTTTGGCACCTGGGCCATAAATGATGGGGGCGTTTGTTTGCTGACTAAGATCGATATGGCCGCTCACAAAGTCTGCATGAAAATGTGTTTCAAATACGTATTTGATCACCGCGTTTCTGCTTTTTGCCAAACTGATATAACTGTCAATATCTCTTAAAGGATCAATAATAGCAGCTTCTCCGTTGCTCTCTATGTAATAAGCGGCTTCGCTTAAACAGGTGGTATATAGTTGTTGAATGTACATATTGTTGTTGTTATGTTACAAAATTAAAAATAAAAAAGCGATTGGTTAGAATCGCTTTTTTATTAGAAGTTGTAATACAAAAAATTAAGAAACCAGATCTTCTACCACACGATTGATCTCGTCGATGCGGCTGTAGTTCACGGTGTAATAAATGAATTTACCATCACGTTGTGTTGTTACAATTCCCGCTCTGCGTAAAATAGCGAGGTGTTGCGAAGCTACAGATTGTTCCAACCTAAGGCGAACATAAATTTCAGTAACAGTAATTTTTTTCTCCGTTTCAATTAACATAAGAATCTGCTGTCTCAATTTATGATTCAATGCCCTCAGCACCAATGCTGCTTTCTTCAAATTGTGATAGTTAATCTTAAGACTGTCGGTTGTTTCACTTGCAGCAGTGTTTGTCTGCTCATTGGTGAGAGTTGCTACCGTCATGGGAAATAATTTTAGAAATGCTTGAACAAATAATTTATGATTGCAAATATACGCAGTATTAAATATTTATTAATTCTTTTAATGTTAAAAAAATGGAATATGTAGTTAATTTCCATTGTAAAACTCCTTGAGATAGAGTGGTTCACTGTAGGCAAGGTCTGTAAACTGATGCTGTAAATAGCGTTCGAAACTGAGGGTACACATGGCGGTAATACTGTTGTAATCTGCTGCAAATAATGCATTTACGTTATTTGTAAGTTCCTTAAACTTGGGTGCCCCACAGCCAAAAAAAAGCACTTTTTTTTGTAGTAAAATATCTACAAAAGAATCGTATTTCAGGAGCATCGCTTGTGCAGGAACTACGGTTTCAAGTGCCCCATTGTACACCGCTGTAAACACTTCCAATCGTCTGGCATCCATCATAGGGCACAATAATGGCATATAACCTTTTTCAAAATCGCCTTCTGCCAGTGCAGCAGCGGCCATTAATTGCAAAGTAGAAATTCCTATCAATGGTTTTTGGAGGGCATAGCACAGGCCCTTAGCACTAGCTAAACCTACCCTTAAACCGGTGTAGGAGCCCGGTCCAATTACTACAGAAATGGCGTCAATATCCTGCAAGGTATACTGCTGGTCTTTTAATAGTTGTAGGATCGCAGGCTGAAGGAAAGCTGCATGTTCTTGCTGGTTTTGATGGCCAATTTCCTGCAACAATTTGCCATCTTTTGCCATACTTACGGCTGCATGGCTACTAGCCGTGTCTATTTGTATGATGATACTCATGGCTTTTCTATAAGTTTTTTTAGTGCCGGCGCACATTCATAACGGGAATCCGTAAACGCTAATGTTTGCAACAAATCATAAATGTTTTGCAATCCAATTTTTGCTGCCCACTCAAATGGACCAAAAGGATAATTGGTGCCCAGTTTCATAGCAGTATCAATGTCTGTTTTACTGCTGATGTTTTCGCCCAAAGCAAAATAAGCTTCATTCACAATCATGGCAATACTGCGGGCACTGATAAACCCAGGGGTGTTTTGCGTTACAATGGCTGTTTTACCAAGCTGTGCCAACACTGCTGTTACAGTGGGGGTAACATCACCTGTTATTTCCCATTGCTCTTTTTCTATAAAACCACTCCATCCATTCAGTCGAATAACATGCTGTGATGCCAATTGCGTATTGGCTACACTGTTGATGAACACTGGCTGTTGCAAACCTTCGTAGTTGCCATCCCCTGCGTCTGGGTGGAGGTTAATATATGCCACTGCATTGGGTGCTTCTCTGAAATAAACAGGATCATCTACCCTTACCCATTCTACATTTTGAGCATTTGCTGTGATGGCTGTAAAATCGGCATCCGTTGCACAAATAACTATTTTCATTAAATTGGTTTATAACAACATTGTATGAATTGCAAAAATAGGTGGTTGATAAAAGATATATTTGTACTTCTTTAAATTATTAACAATCATGGACAAACACATCATTCAAACAGCAGGAGCCCCTGCTCCCATTGGCCCTTACAACCAGGCTGTAAAAACAGGAAACTTGTTGTTCATTTCTGGCCAGATCGCATTGGTGCCAGGGGCAGAAACTTTATTGGAAGGCAGCATAGCCGAAGAAACCGTTCAGGTGATGAAAAACCTGCAGGCCATTTTAACCGAAGCAGGCGCAACATTTACCAACGTGGTAAAAACAACCATTTTTTTGAGTGATATGAGTTTGTTTGCGGCAGTAAATGAAGTGTACGGTAGTTACTTTACGGGCGAATACCCGGCAAGAGAAACCGTAGCTGTAAAAGGACTGCCCAAAAATGTAAACGTAGAAATTAGCATGATCGCCAGTTTATGAAAGCCCTGATCACTGCAAAAGCACATCCTGTTTTGTCTGATACCCTTCTACAAAAAGGATACGAAGTGTTCTACCAGCCTTCTATTACATATGAAGAACTATTGGCTATTGTGCCCGATATAAGCGGTTTGATTGTGACTACCCGTTTAAAAATAGACAAAGCTGTGCTGGACCGTGCTACCCAACTAAAATGGATTGGCCGACTGGGCAGTGGCTTAGAGCTGATAGATACCGAATATGCAAAAGAAAAAGGCATTCTCTGTGTGAGCAGTCCGGAAGGCAACCGCAATGCCGTAGCAGAACACGCATTGGGTATGTTACTTTCGTTGATGAATTTTATTCATAAAAGTGCCAATGAAGTACAGCAGGGTATGTGGCTGCGCGACGAAAACAGGGGTACCGAACTTTTTGGTAAAACCGTTGGCATTGTTGGATTTGGTAACACCGGACAGGCTTTTGCAAAATTGCTGGAACCTTTTGAAGTAACGGTATTGGCATACGACAAATACAAATCAGGTTTTGCAGAAGGATACATTCGGGAAGCCAGTTTAGAACAGCTGCAACGATATGCCGATGTCATCAGTTTTCACCTGCCACTTACACCAGAAACAAAGCATATGGCCGATGCAGCCTTTTTGCAAGGGTTGCAGCTACAACCATATTTGATCAATACATCTCGCGGATCAGTAGCAGATACAGCCGCTGTATTACACGCATTGAAGGAAGGCCAACTCTCCGGTGCGGCTTTAGACGTACTAGAAAATGAGAAATTGGCTACTTATACTGCCGAAGAAACAGCCGTGTTACAACAACTCAGCAGCATGCCCAATGTATTGGTTACACCCCATATTGCAGGGTACAGTCACGAAGCTTTTTTCAAGATGAGTGCCGTAGTGCTTCAAAAACTTGGTATTTAGCCCTGTTTTATTCGACACTGTAAAATTTACTATATTTGTAACAACTACAACGCCTTAGGCTTCCTTTGGCGTTGTATTTTTTTTCTACATACTTAAACGATTTGTTATGTCAGTAACCAATTATGTAACACAGGAAACATACGAAAAAATGCAGGTAGAACTGCATTCCTTAAAATCAGTTGACAGACCAGCTGCAAGTGCCGCTATTGCTGAAGCAAGGGAAAAAGGCGATTTGAAAGAAAATGCAGAATACGATGCCGCCAAAGAGGCGCAGGGTTTATTGGAAGCAAAAATAAACCAGTTGGAGGGCGCTTTGGCCAACGCTCGCATATTGGATGAAAAAACAATTGATACCAGTCGCGTGAGCATCCTCACCCGCGTTACCCTCACCAACATGGGTACCAAAAAGAAAGTGACCTATCAAATTGTTTCAGAATCGGAAGCCGATCTAAAATTGGGTAAAATTTCAGTGACCTCACCCATTGGCAAAGGCTTGTTGGGCAAAGTGGTAGGAGAAGTGGCAGAGGTAACTGTACCAGCAGGGGTATTAAAATTTAGGGTTGAAGAAATTACGGTATAAAGTACATCAGCAAATTTTTATAGAAAGCTCAACCTGTTTGGTTGGGCTTTTTTGTTGAGTATATTTACCAAAAAAAGTATGACCATTTTTTCAAAAATAATTGCTAGAGAAATTCCTTCTTATACCATTGCAGAAAATGAATTGTTTGTGGCTTTTTTAGACGTGTTCCCATTGGTGAAGGGGCATGTATTGGTAGTGCCTAAAATAGAGACAGATAAAATATTTGATTTGCCGGAAGCTTATCTTTCTTCGATGCTGATATTTGCCCAACCCATTGCTAAGGCCATTGAAAAAACAATGGATTGCAAACGTTGTGGCATCAGCGTAGTGGGGTTGGAAGTGCCACATGCCCACATGCATCTGTTGCCTATTAATACGGCCAATGATTTGAATTTTACGCAGGCTAAAATAACTGTGGAGAAAGAGGAGATGTTATCCATTCAACAGCAATTGAGAAAAGCATTGATTGCTTCTTCTTGAATATATGATTCAAATACTCCTATGCTTTTAATCTGCCCGGATTTTGACTAATAAAATCTTTCCAGTCTTTTACTTTTTTGCCTGCCGTTACCAACAACGGATTGTCTTGAAAATGATGACAAACCGCTACTGATAAAGCATCTGTAGCATCAAAAGTTGCATGGTCGTCTGTGAAAATCAACATGCGTTGTAGCATTTTCTGCACCTGTTCTTTGCTGGCGTTTCCGTTTCCGGTGATGGATTGTTTTACTTTTTTGGGAGAATATTCGCAAACGCTGAGTCCAGCTTGCATGGCTGCAGCGATGGCCACACCTTGTGCTCTGCCTAGTTTTAGCATACTCTGTACATTTTTGCCAAAAAAGGGCGCTTCAATGGCGAAACTATCGGGATGATGTTCGAGTATGATGGCGGTTACTTTCTCATAAATTTTTTTGAGGCGCTCATAAGCATCTTCCTTGCTGCTGAGTTTCAAGACACCCATATCAACCAGACGGATGTTTTTCTGTTCAATTTTGATGAGCCCGTAGCCCATCACGATTGTTCCAGGGTCTATGCCCAAAATAATTCTTGACTTTTTTTGCAATGTGCAGCCTATTTTTACTGCTAAATAATATTAGCTGAGCAAAAGTATCAAAATAATCATCAACTACCTGTTGGGGCCACTGCTCTTTGTGCTGCTTTGCTTTAGCTTGTACAGACAGGTGTTGGCTCAACCCGATCTTTCGCTGCGATGGGAAGAAATAAAAACGAGTTGGCAACAGCCGATGTTTTGGGTAGTGGTACTGCTGATGTTGTTGAACTACGGAATTGAATCCCGCAAATGGCAATTTCTGTTGAGCCCACTTCAAAAATTATCTTTGTTCAGGGCTTTTAAATCTGTGATGGCGGGATGCAGCATCACCATGCTTACGCCCAATAGGATTGGAGAATATGGGGGTCGAATCCTTTTTGTAGAGCTGCCCCATCGGTTAAGGGCCATTTCATTAACCATTCTAGGGAGTATTAGCCAATTGGCGGTGACCATTGTAATGGGCACTTGTGGACTCCTCTATCTTAAATATTTTTCTGTAGATGGTGCAAAGATATTTGAAGCAATGCCGTTGATATTAGGGAACACTTTGCTGGCGATGAGTATACTCATTAGCATGTTTATGTTATTGTTTTACTGGAAGCTGGGTTGGTTGATTCGTCTGATGGAAAAGGCAAAATTCCTTACAAAAGCGCTAAAATATATTAGATTGTTAGAGCAGTTCAGCGGTAAACAATTGTTAAGAATTCTGGTTTTATCATTTTTCAGATATGTGGTATTTATCTTGCAATACATGCTGCTATTGCAGTTAATGAATGTGCAAGTGCCGTTGATGTTGTGTTTTTGGTTGCTCGCAGTATTTTACTTGGTAATGGCGATGGCGCCTACCATCGGCTTTACAGAGTTGCCATTGAGGGCCACTGCCACAGTAGAAATATTTAAATGGTACAGTGGCAATTTATTGGGCATACAGGCAGCAGCATTGAGTATTTGGTTGATCAACCTGGTATTACCGGCAATCATTGGAAGTTTATTAATAGTAGTAATTAAAATAACTAAGGACCATGATGAAAACCCTTAAACTCTTTTTACTCGCTAGTATTGTATTTCTGGTAAGTTTTACGCCCATGAAAACAGCCAATAGCAATGTGTTCTGTGGCGTAAGCAACACTGCATTTAAAGCAGGCGAAGTAGTTACCATGAAAGTTTATTATACACTTGGCGCATACATTGGAGCTGGAGAAGCCAGCTTTACCACCACTTTAGAACGTTTTAACGGAAAGCCTGTTTATCATTTTGTAGGGGAAGGAAAATCCTATTCTTTTTTCGATAACTTTTTTAAGGTACGGGATAAGTATGAAAGCTATGTTGATACCGCCACCATGTTGCCCCTCAAGTTTATTAGAAATGTAGATGAGGGCGGTCATAAAATTTACAACAATGTAAGTTTTAACCACGGCAGCAAAACCGCCGCGAGTACCAATGGTGTTTTTAAAATTACAGATTGCATGC
Source organism: Ferruginibacter sp. (assembly GCA_044342365.1). Taxonomy (GTDB): domain Bacteria; phylum Bacteroidota; class Bacteroidia; order Chitinophagales; family Chitinophagaceae; genus Ferruginibacter. The sequence continues at coordinate 7,902 of JBIIPY010000029.1, forward strand.
AGGATGTAGTGAGTTCTATGTATTACGCTCGTAACATCGATTTTAACAAGTACAAACCAGGCGATAAAATTCCTTTCGATATGTTTTTAGATGACGAAGTGTACCACTTATACATTCGTTATATGGGCAAAGAAAAAATTAAAACCAAATATGGTAAGTTCAATGCCATTAAATTCAAGCCATTGTTGGTGAAGGGTACCATGTTTGAAGGTGGCGAAAAAATGACCGCATGGGTAAGCGATGATCCCAATAGATTGTTGCTGCGCGTAGAAAGCCCTATTTCTGTAGGCAGCGTAAAAGTTGACATGATGAGCTATAAAAATTTACGTTATCCACTTACCTCTTTGCAGGCTGTGCGCTAAGGGATTTACAACTCACTCAATTTAAAACTGTCTTTCATCCTGATTCCTTTTTCGGTTAATTGCAATGTGCAACATTCAATAACTGGATCGTGCTCAAAAAACAATACAAAATCATTTTGCTGTGCTTCTGTTAGAAATGCTTTTTTCTCATTCAAAGTGGTGAGTGGAAACATGTCGTAAGCCATTACATAGGGCAGCGGAATATGCCCCGCCGAAGGAAGTAGATCTGCCATGAATACAATCGTTTTTCCTTTGTATTGCACCTGTGGCAACATCATGGCATCGGTATGTCCGAATGCCTGGCGCACCATCATACTGGTGGGGAAGTCGTTGGGATGGGTTTCTATAAATTTCAGTTGGCCGCTTTGCTGAATGGGTAAAATATTTTCTTTTAAAAAAGAGGCTTTTTCTCTGTCATTGGGCTCCGTGGCCCATTTCCAGTGGCGTTGGTTGCTCCAGAAAGTAGCGTTTTTAAATGCGGGTACTAGTAGATCTCCAGATCTTACTATACTTCCCCCACAATGATCAAAATGCAAATGGGTTAGTACCACATCGGTGATATCATCTCTATGAAAACCTTGTGTTGCCAATGATGTATCAAGTGTATCATCGCCATGCATGTAGTAATGGCCAAAGAATTTGGGGTCTTGTTTGTCTCCCATACCATTGTCAACCAATATCAATCTATTGCCATCTTCTATCAACAAGCAACGCAGTGCCCAACTGCACATGTTGTTATCGTCTGCAGGGTTTATTTTGTTCCAAATACTTTTGGGCACCACGCCAAACATAGCACCGCCATCCAATTTAAAATAACCTGCATTGATGCTGTACAATTTCATGTCTAGATGTTTTGAAGCTCCCTTTTTTGTTGAGCGCTGTAAGTAAAAAATAAAAACAACAAGCCCAATACAAAAAATACAATGAGTGCTAAAATAGAATTTCTCATATTGCCAGTAATCCCTTCAATTAAACCGAAACTGAACAAACCAATTACGATGGCCATTTTTTCTGTTACGTCGTAAAAGCTAAAGAAGGAGGTAGTGTCTTTTGTTTCGGGCATCAACTTACTATAGGTAGATCTGCTGAGCGATTGTATGCCACCCATTACCAATCCTACCAGCGAAGCGATGATGTAAAAATGCATTTCAGTTTGCATAAAATAGCCGGCTATACAAACACTTATCCAAAGCATCACGGTAAAAATCAATACTTTGATATTGCCAAACACGGCAGACAGCCGACTCATGAAAAACGCCCCCACTATAGCTACCAGCTGTATGATCACTGCAGTAATAATGAGTTTGATGTTTTCTAATTTTAATTCTTTGATCCCAAAATCGATGGCGATGAGCATCACGGTTTGTACACCCATACTGTAAAAGAAAAAAGCAGCTAGGTATCTTTTCATGGTGGGCATGTGTTTCAATTGGTCCCACACAATGCGTAGTTCATGGAAGCCGTTTACCAATGCATGGTTTTTAGATTTACGCTCGTTCTTAGGCGTAGTGGGCAAACGGTTGAAACTGATTTGCGCAAAAGCAATCCACCAGATGCCTACTAAAAGAAAGGTAATTTTTAATGGCAAGGGATTGTCTGGCATTGCAATCACTAAACCAAAGCCGATCATTTGCATGATCACACTGCCGATATACCCCATGGTAAAACCTTTGGCGCTGATGCGATCCATGTCTTTTTCGGCAGCTATCTCTGGTAAATAGGAGTTGTAAAAAACCTGGCTTCCGTAAAAGCCAATGCCAGCCATCATAAAGCAAAACAGGCCAAGGTTCACATTGTTTTTATCGAAAAAAAACATCATTGAACAACTAAGTGCACCCAAGTAGCAGAAAAACCGCATGAAGTTTTTCTTATTGCCTTTGTAATCTGCAATTGAGGAAAGTATAGGAGACAACAACGCGATGATTAAAAAGCCAAACGACAACACATAATCTTTCAATTCTGTGTTCACGAAATACCTTCCCAAAAAGGGGACGCCATTGGCAAATTCTTTGTTCTCGACACCCGTTACCGCTGCATAGTAGGCAGGGAAAAATGTTGTGGTGATCACCAGATTGTAAACAGAATTGGCCCAATCGTACATGGCCCAACCGTTGACGACTTTTTTTGAAGCAGTTTGCATGTAATGTAAATAAGAATGGAATATACTATTTTATTGTAAACAGGAAGTGTTATGGATTCAGATATCCTGTTTTAATGAGTATCAACAGCGCAATACCTACAATGATTCTGTAAACACCCCACACCCTGAAACCATATTTTTTAAGGAATCCAATAAAAAATTTGATGGCGAGCAGGGCCACTACAAATGCCACTACATTGCCAACGGCCAAGAGCTGTATATCTTGCATGGTAAAACCGCCAGCATCTAAATAATACTTGAGCAATTTATAACCTGTGGCTGCCAGCATGGTGGGTACGGCCAGAAAAAATGAGAATTCTGCGGCCGCACTGCGGGTAAGTTTCTGTTGCATACCGCCAATAATAGAAGCCGCACTTCTGCTCATGCCAGGAATCATGGCCAGGCATTGCCAGCAGCCAATGATGAAGGAACGCAAAAAGCTGATTTCTTTTTCTTCGCTGATCTGAGGGTTTTTAAACAAGTTGTCAATGAACAACAACACGATTCCTCCCAACAACAAAGTAACGGCTACCGTAGTGGTACTTTCTAAGAGTGCATCTATCTTGTCTGAAAAAAGAAATCCCAAGGCCAAAGCAGGTACAACGCCTACGGCTAATTTGAAATAGAATTGGATGTTCTTAAAATCGAAGAATTTTTTCCTATACAACACTACTACCGCCAAAATGGCCCCTAATTGGATGGCCACGGTAAACATTTTAGTAAAATCGTTGTCGGGCACATTCATGGCTTTAGATGCAATGATCATGTGCCCCGTACTGGATACCGGCAAAAACTCGGTAAGCCCTTCTACAATGGCAATGATAATAGATTCTGTGATGGTCATGTTGTAAAGGCGGTTTTAAAGTTCCTGATCATGTTGAAAAACAATATTGCTGAATGCTTCTTCGGGCTTGTAATGTTGAACAAAGGTTATAAAAAAAGCGCTGTTGAATACAGCGCAATGATAAATATATGAACCAGCAGGCATTAAGCCTGGTTTTGAGGTTTTTTCATGATCGCAAAAATTTCGATAAGGAAACCTACAATGATTAAAATAGGTGCCAATGTGATTCTAGTATGACTGTACACTTCTTTGTCGTTGAATACATTGGGGTCTGCACTTTTGCCACCGGCCATCAAGAAGAAACCCAGTGCAAGTACTGCTACTCCGATGAGCATCCATTTGTAATTTTCTTTACCGAATAGGGGGGTATTGATTTCGGTGGTAATATTCTTTTTTGGAGTTTTTTCTTTTGTAGTTGCCATGTTGTATAAAATGAGCTTGCAATATAGTGCAAAGTTTAAAAGTAGCAAAGGTTGCTGGGTTTAGCTCATTTATTTGAGCTCCAGAAACCAATTTTATTTATTAATAGAGGTCGTCTAATTTCATTTTGAGGTATTTGATCACCGACCTGTGCGTGCTTACCAGTGAGATGGTTACGCCCAACAGGGTAATGATAAAAAACAGGATGATCAGGCCCATATTGTCGTGCAATAATTTTAATTCGGGTATCATATTTTCGATAACCAGTACTGCACCCCAAACAGCGGCGATGGCGATGGCGGAAGAAATGAGTCCGTTTACGATGGCTTTTTGGTTGATGGGCTTGGCAATAAACCATCTGGTAGCGCCCACCATTTGCATGGTTTTAATTAAAAAACGATTGCTGTACATGGCCAATCTGATGGTATTGTCGATAGAAAAAACCACCAATATAGTGAGCAATACCGCTCCAATCAAAACAAAAATTGCCCCTGTTCTTACATACCCACTTACTTTGCTCACAATTTCGGTGGGAAAGTTAAACTCTGTGATCAAGCCGGGATAAGTGGTTTGAAGCAGGGTAGAGAGGTTGTTCAAGCTATCTGTATCTACATGCGTAGCTTTTACATAAAAATCGATGCTTTCTGGCAAAGGGTTGGCATCAATGATTTTTTTCCAGCTGCTGTCGTTTTCTTGGCTGTACCTTTTAAGGGCTTCTTCTTTGCTGATGAATTCAACCCTGTTGGCGTAGGGTATGGTAGTGATGAATTGGGTAAGACTGTCGATTTGCTTTTTTTGAGCAGTTGGGCTAAGGTAAGCGTGTACTTGGATGTTCTCTTTAAATGAATCGCCCATTTTGCGAAGGTTGAGAAAGAACCATCCTACGATACCAAATAAAAACAACACAAGCGATACACCAATGATGGCATAAGCATAAGTGGGTTTTCCTCTTTTTGCGGATGCTTTTCCAAATTGAGCCATAATAGAAAGTCTGTTTATACGATGAAGCAATGCTACTGTTGCCTTTGCTATAATTTGATTGATGAAACCGGAATGAGGTAATATATTTACCATCAAGGGTTGATGTGGGCAAAAATAAAGGTTTTTACCTGCTTTGTTTTAAATTTGCCCCCTGCTTAAAAACGTGCACTGGTCAAATATATTTTTTAATTGGATTTAAACCCACTTATTAATTTGTTAAAAGATTAGATGTTGGGAATTTTATTAGCTGAATAAATATTTAAATGTACAAGGGTGCGACGCCACAAAAGTGGAAGAACGTTACTGCCGCTGGCAAACAAAAAACAACGATACTATGGAATATGTATTTAATGGCAAGGAAGGGATTGAACAAAAATGGCAGGAAAAATGGAAGTTGGCCAATGCTTATCGTGTAAACAATGTTTCGGATAAGCCTAAGTGTTACGTGTTGGATATGTTTCCTTACCCAAGTGGTGCGGGCCTGCATGTAGGCCATCCGTTGGGATACATTGCCAGCGATATTTACAGCCGTTACAAAAGATTGAAAGGCTTTAATGTATTGCATCCGATGGGCTTTGATAGTTTTGGTTTGCCTGCGGAACAATACGCCATTGAAACCGGACAACACCCTGCCACCACCACCGAAAAAAATATTGAGACCTTTAAAAAGCAGTTGGATAAAATTGGATTTTGTTACGACTGGGAGCGGGAAGTACGAACGAGTGATCCGGGTTATTACAAATGGACACAGTGGATTTTTTTACAACTCTACAACAGTTATTTCTGCAATACGCAACAGAAAGCCAGGCCTATTGCAGACCTGATTAAAAAATACGAAACGACCGGAAGTAAAGATTTCACTGCCGAAGAATGGAATGCTTTCGACGAAAAAGAAAAAAGCGATTGGCTGATGAAACGGCGGCTCGCTTATTGTGGCTATGGCGAAGTAAATTGGTGTGAAGCGTTGGGAACGGTGTTGGCCAACGATGAAGTGGTGAATGGTGTGAGTGAAAGAGGCGGGCATCCGGTAGAAAAAAAGAAATTGCGGCAGTGGTACCTGCGCATCACGGCTTATGCTGATAGGTTGCTGCAAGGCTTGAACGACGTGGATTTTAGCGAGGCCATGAAGGAAATGCAAAGCAACTGGATTGGTAAATCATCGGGTGCAGAAATAGATTTTGCCATCAAGGGTTCTGATAAAAATTTGCGGGTTTACACTACTAGGCCTGACACCATTTTCGGTGTTGATTTTATGGTGCTGGCACCAGAATTAGATTTAATTCAAAGCATTCAATCGCCCGAGCAAACGAAAGCGGTTGAAGCATACATTGCTTATGTGAAGAGCAGGAGTGAAAGAGAGCGGATGGCAGAGAAAAAAATTAGTGGTTGTTTTACAGGCGCGTATGCCATCAACCCATTTGATGGAAGGCAAATTCCTATTTGGATCAGTGAATATGTATTGGCTGGATATGGCACGGGCGCTATTATGGCGGTGCCTTGCGGTGATGAAAGAGATTTTGCTTTTGCGAATTTTTTTGGTATTCCCATCACCAACATCATTGGCAATTTTTATACGGGTGAAGCCGCCAATCCTACCAAGGAAGCGCTGCTGGAGCAAAGTGGTTTTTTAACCGGCATGAAAATGAGTGATGCCATTGAAGCAGCTATCAGTGCTATTGAAGAAAAAGGCATTGGAACACGCAAAGTGAATTACAGAATGCGGGATGCAGCGTTTAGCCGTCAACGTTATTGGGGTGAACCCTTTCCCATTACCTGGAAAGAAGGAAGGGCAGAAGTGTGGGAAGGCGAGTTGCCACTTACCTTGCCCCATGTAGAAAAGTATGGTCCGGGCCCGGATGGAGCTGGTCCGCTGGCCAATATACCCGAATGGGTAGCGCAGGAACTGGAGACCAATACCATGCCTGGATATGCAGGAAGTAGCTGGTATTTTTTGAGGTACATGGATCCGAAGAATACCGAAACCTTTTGCGACCGAAAAGCAAGTGATTATTGGAACCAGGTAGACGTGTACATTGGTGGAACAGAGCATGCGGTGGGGCATTTGTTGTACAGCAGAATGTGGACGAAAATTTTGTTTGATTTGGGGTTGATCGTTTTTGAAGAGCCGTTTAAGAAGTTGGTGAACCAAGGGATGATTGGGGGTGTATCTGAAAAATTTTATAGGATTGGGAAAAATCAAGTTGATGAAAGTGATTCTTTCCGAGGAGTTTCTTCTTCCAGTGAAATTATTAAATGGGTACTAAAGAATGGACTTCCTACAAATTTAGTTCCCGGAGAAAGTAACGCCAATGAAGTGTATCTTTTTAATGTATCCTCTGACTTGAATGTTGAGTCATATGATACATCTTTAATAAGGACTTCTCTTATTAATGTAGAAAATGGAATATTAAATATTGAGAAGTATTATGATTCTAATAGTGAAAATGATAGTGGATCCTCACATAGATTTGAGATTTTTTTATGTAAAGAAGGATATTATGATACCAAAAGAAAAGCTTGGTTTGATTATGAGAAAAATATGATTCAACCGCTGTCCTTTAAAACTACGCAAGTACCAGAAAAAATGAGTAAAAGGTATGGAAACGTAGTGAACCCAGATGATATAGTTGAAAAATATGGCGCCGACACCTTCCGCATGTATGAAATGTTCCTCGGTCCGGTAGAACAAAGCAAACCTTGGGATACCAAGGGTATTGAAGGGGTGCATCGTTTTTTAAGAAAACTCTGGCGGTTGTTCAATGATGACGTGAAAGGTGCTATTTGGAACAATGAAAAAGCCACGGATGCGGAACTAAAAATATTGCACCGCACCATCAAAAAAATAGAAGAGGATACCGAGAAGTTTTCGTTTAATACCGCGGTGAGTGCCTTTATGATTTGTGTAAATGAGCTCAGTGATGTGAAGTGTCACAAAAAAGAAGTACTAGAAAAAATACTGATCTTATTGGCGCCTTATGCCCCTCATATTTCCGAAGAATTGTGGCAACAGCTGGGCAATGAAGGATTTGTGATAGATGCAGCGTTTCCATCATTCGACGCTTCTTTGTTGGTAGAAAGCAGCAAGGAATATCCCATTTCCATCAATGGAAAAGTAAGGGCCAATGTTTTATTGTCGCTCAGTTTAACGCAGGATGAAGTGGAGCAAGCCATATTGGCCAACGAAACCGTTCAAAAGTGGTTGGAGGGCAAACCGCCGAAAAGAATCATTTATGTAAAAAATAAAATGATCAATGTGGTAATTTGATCTCGTATGAAGCTAGTTTTGTTGAACATTTTAACAAGAGCCGTACCTGTTGACGACAACCAACAACAAAAATTATTTTACCTGAACAAAATGATTTAGAAGCTTGTTTTAGTACTAAATTAGCATTATGGCAAAACCGAATATACAATTGATTCAAGCCCTGCGCACTACGGCATCTAAACTCCGCAATGGCTCACACTATGCATGGGGCCACCATGGCGCCTGCAACTGCGGCAACTTGGTGCAGGTAGTAACTGATTTAACAGAAGGCGAAATTTTGCGTTACGCTCACCAGGGAATTGGGGAGTGGACGGAATTGGCACAGGAATTTTGTCCGATCACCAAAGCTCCCATCGATTTGGTGATTGCCAAATTGGTAGAAGTAGGTTTAACACCTTCAGACATTCACCACGTAGAATACCTGACAGATAAAGAAGTGTTGAAAAATTTAGAAGGAGGTTTCCGTTGGCTGAAACGAAACAAACGTGAAGACGCCATCGCCTACTTTGAAGCTTTCGCCAATATGCTCGAAGAAAAAATGTTGCAACAAATAGAGATCAACTTTGAATCGTTGAGCAACCAGCCATCAACCAAGCAGTACTCATCACTGGAATTACAACTTGCATAGATTCATTAAAATTTAGTTTTATACGGCCGGCGATTTATCGCCGGCTTTCTTTATTTTAGGGGATGCGTTTCGAATTTGGTTTTTACAGCTCTTTGTTGCTCATCTTTTTTGTACACGGGCTGGTGTACTGCATATTGTTAATGCGGAAAGCTAAAAAGAACGATACAGTTTCCGATTATTGGCTGGCATTTTTTTTATTGCTTTGCATCTGTTACATCGCTCCCTGGATGTTGGGCTTTGGCGGTTGGTACGACAACCAACCTTATAGAGACATTATTTTTTATGTGCCCTTTCAGCAGCTATTTTTTATTGGTCCGGCCGTATTTTTTTATGTACAAACATTGTTGAATCCCTCCTTTCAATTTCGAAAAAAAGACTATTGGCATTTTGTGCCGGGCATATTGTACATCCTTTTTTCTGCGTTGATGTTTGTGGTAGATAAACTTATTTTGAAACACTACTATTTTCTGGAAAGTGGCACTGATCCAGATTTTGACCTTTGGTACCAGGTCGCCGGATTTGTTTCGATGTTATTGTATTTTATTTATGCATTGCGGTATTATTCGCTCTTTAAGCGACTGATGTTTCAGGTGGTGAGTTATGCCGAAACCTTGTTGTTTGTTTGGGTGCGCAATTTTTTAATGGCTTTTCTGCTGATGTTGGGCATTAAGTTGTTGTTTTTTATCGCTGGTTTTATACCAGCATTTTCGAAGTACAGTTATTGGGGCGACTGGTGGCAGTATTTTTCATTTGCCATTTTGTTTTATTACATCGCCATTACAGGTTATTCCAACACTGTAGAAACCAAGATTGCCTTTAAGCTTAACTTGGTTCAAAACAAATCGCCTTTGTTATTGCTGAGTTCTGTTTATACGAACAAACAAGATGAAACAGAAGATACCGATTATGTTGAATTTGAAACAAAAACAACGATAGCACAAGAAGATGACCTACAAGAATGGAAACAAAATGTAACCCATATTATAGAAATGCAATTGCTGTATGAAGATCCGGAACTAACGCTCACACAACTGGCGAAGAAGCTTCATACCAACCCTTCGTTTTTATCAAAAGTGATCAACCAGGGTTTTGCCTTGAATTTCAATGATTACATCAACCAATATAGGGTAGAAGCAGTGAAGCGTTTGTTGATAGCTGGAGAACAAAAAAAGCAAACCTTGTTGGGTATTGCTTACGATTGTGGGTTTAACAGCAAGGCCACTTTTAACCGTTCTTTTAAAAAGGCTACAGGCCAAAGTCCGAAAGATTGGATGGGCGAATATTTGAAACCAGTAGCGGAATAGGGGGGTATCCACTTTTTGATTTACTAGCAATTTAATAGAGCTGCCTTTGGCAATGCCCAGTTTTATTGCAACCCTAAGTGGGAAGGCATTTTCGTTAATAAATATCTGTTGTTCTACCATCCACCAATATGTGCGCTTTACGAGTTGTCTTCAGTAAAGGTCTCGTTCCCAAATAGTTACCAAGTTGTGCGAAATTTGAGACCACTAAATGATAAAGACCAAGACTTATAAAGGCTTAGTCTTTCTAAAAAAAGTTTGAGTTGAATCCAATGATATCGGGCGCTAATTTTAACAGATTTCCAATCGGCTTTTCTTATCTTCATGAATTAACACTTTAGAAAATAACTGCATGAAATATTATATACATTGCCTCAAAAACTACACGAATTTTACAGGTCGCGCTAGACGAAGCGAATTTTGGTTTTTTATTCTGTTCCATTTCATCTTTATGATTGCGATACTTTTCCTCTCGAATTTGTTTGATAACTTTTCCGTCGTCGAAGATGATTTGAACGCTCTGGCATCTCTACCTGTAATATTGTACTTCATTTATTTCGTTGCCACATTTATACCCACACTTGCAGTTACGGCCCGCCGTTTGCACGATATGGGAAAGAGTGGTACCTGGTTCTTTATATATTTTGTTCCACTTATTGGTGGTATATGGCTGCTTGTACTACTCTTCAGCGATAGTCAACCTGGAAGGAACAAATGGGGATACAATCCTAAAGAAGAAGGTAGAGATGATATCGACGATATTGGCAATTACCTTAATTAAAACTCTAGAAAAAATTACAGATTGGTCCGGAAATATAAATAATACCGCTTACGGAAAATGGGATTTAGTCGATAATCGACAAAAAATATCTCTTATGTTTTCTGGAGTAAGCATACTTATAGGAAGATATTCATCCTAAAAACTTCGTACAATGCGGGTTGCTGCTATGCCGGCTGGACGGAAGAAACTTCGGCTTCAACTATCTATCATCTTCAGCTTCGGTTTGACCGTTTTTCAAATAACGGCTCAGCAGCAAGCCGTGATCGTTAAGTGATGCAATGTATAACCACAGGCTGAGGGAAGATAAAACTTACAATACGAAACTGACTAGTTGTTTGTAGATCATTTATTTTTGGGAACAAATAGATCAATTTACAATATGAAACAACTCATCTGTTTAGCGACTTTAGCGGGCGGCATATGCCTGATGTCGTGCAGCGACGATGCTTCTAAATCAACCCCCAAAAAAACGACCAGCTCGCTCAGCACGCTATCAGTACCAGAGGAGGAACCAGGCAAAGCATACGATCATCCCGATTTTAAAAAAGGGCTTGAATTGGCGGCAAAGTCTGACTGTTGGTCCTGCCACAAAATCAACTAGCCCTCAATTGGCCCATCTTACAGCGATGTGGCGGCCTGTTATGAATCTACTGCCGCTAATTACGAATTGCTAGCAGGTAAAATCATTAATGGCGGAAAAGGAGTTTGGGGAGAAGTGCCCATGAATGCGCATCCCGATATCTCGAAAGAGGATGCTATTGCTATCACCAAATACATATTGCTGTTGAGGCCTTCCAAATAAAGGGTAGTCGGGTTGGGAAAAGCATCTTTTCATAAACGCAGATACATTAATTTTAGGGTATGAATACATCTCCCCTGATGGGCTTGTTAGAAAAGTACGCGTTTGATTTTTTTCCGGTTGTTCACTTCGATCCAATCAAAGATCGTGTGGCTGCACTGGATCTGTCTAAAACAAATACCGAAATAAATCCGGCTGTTTACAAAAGCACTGAAACATTGCACCAATTCATAGAAAGTAAAAGATTGTCGGCAAATGCTACCTATTTAATTGGCGGATACAATGAACCAAGAGACATGTACCGAAGGAGTGAAATTTTTGATACCAACAAAGATGCTACTTCTGCCAATAGAGAAGAACCCCGCAGCATTCATCTTGGCACAGATGTATGGGGCCCCGTTGGTACGCGGGTGCATGTGCCCATGGGTGGAATGGTTCACAGTTTTGCCATGAATGAAGCGTTTGGCGATTATGGTGCTACCATCATTTTGCAACACCAATTAGAAGGCTTCAATTTTTACACGTTGTATGGTCATTTATCTGCAAAGGATCTCAGCGGATTGTCGGAAGCCATGTATGTGAGTCGTGGACAATTGCTCGCGCATTTTGGTCCCCTCGAAGAAAACGGTCAATGGCCGCCACACCTGCATTTTCAAATTATTCAGGATATGGGGAATTGGGTAGGAGATTATCCGGGTGTTTGCAAACCGAGTGAAGCCAGCGAATTTTTACGCAACTGCCCCGATGGCGATTTGATGTTGCAGTTGAAGAAACATGTTAATAAGCAATAGCGATTTCATAAGTTCATTCAATTGGTTACCATATATTCCCAAAATGCGCTGATCTGTAAAAAAATGTTGAGCATTATGGATAAATACAATTTATCTACCAATCATTAGTCGAAGCACCATCGTTCCATTCATTTCACATTTCTCACAACTTATTAGGAGTACGATTGTTTTGACTTATGGAATTTTAAAAAACTTATCTTTACGGTACAAATTACAATACATGGATATCAAGCCCGGTGCATTACTTCAGCAAATCAACAGCCCCGAAGATTTAAAAAAAATCAGCAAAGAACAGTTACAGCAGGTTTGTGATGAATTGCGTCAATACATTATTGACGTGGTAAGTGTGAATGGTGGGCATTTTGGAGCAAGTTTGGGGGTGGTTGAATTGAGCGTAGCACTTCATTTTGTTTTTGACACCCCATACGATCAATTGGTTTGGGATGTCGGTCACCAAGCTTATGGGCATAAGATTTTAACAGGCCGTAGAGATGAATTTCCTACCAACAGAAAATACAACGGGTTAAGCGGGTTCCCTAAAAGAACAGAGAGTGAATACGACACCTTCGGAGTAGGGCATTCTTCAACTTCTATCTCTGCTGCATTGGGTATGGCAATGGCATCTTATTACAAAGGAGAAACCGATAAACAACACATTGCGGTGATAGGTGATGGAGCGATGACCGCAGGTTTGGCATTTGAAGCCATGAACCATGCAGGTGCTGAAAAAAGCAACCTCCTTATTATCCTCAACGACAACAACATGAGCATCGACCCAAATGTGGGTGCGCTCAAAGAATACCTCACCGATATTACCACTTCGCATACTTACAACGACCTGCGCGACAATGTATGGAAAGCTTTGGGCAAATTGCCCATTGGTAAAAACTTTACCAGAGAAATGGCCAGTAAAATGGAAGCCAGTCTCAAAGGCATGGTGAGCAAAAGCAGCAATCTGTTTGAAGCATTGAACCTTCGTTATTTTGGTCCGATAGATGGGCACAACATTAGCAAACTGGTAGACACCCTTTCAGATTTGAAAGACATTGCTGGTCCAAAAATTTTGCACATCAAAACGGTGAAAGGAAAGGGATACGATTTGGCGGAGAAAGACCAAACCCTGTGGCATGCACCAGGATTGTTTGATAAAACCACCGGCATCATCCAGAAAAAAGTGTTTGACCTGCCACAACCCATGAAGTACCAGGATGTATTTGGGTACAGCATGATAGAACTGGCAAAACAAAACGATAAAGTATTTGGCATAACACCAGCCATGCCATCAGGATCATCGCTGAAATACATGATGGCCGAAATGCCGCACCGTGCATTTGATGTGGGTATTGCAGAACAGCACGCCGTAACAGTAAGTGCAGGGATGGCTACACAAGGGTTGAGGGTATTTTGTAACATTTATTCGTCCTTTATGCAAAGGGCTTACGATATGGTGGTTCACGATGTGGCCATTCAGAAATTACCAGTGGTGTTTTGTTTAGATAGAGCAGGATTGGTAGGAGAAGATGGCCCAACCCATCACGGTTGTTACGACATTGCCTACATGCGTTGTATCCCGAATCTTATTGTGAGTGCGCCTATGAATGAAAGGGAATTGCGCAACTTGATGTACACCGCACAATTAGAAAGCAATACATTGCCATTTGTGATTCGCTATCCAAGAGGCGAAGGGGTGAATGCAGATTTGCAAAAAGATACGATGGCTACCAAATATCCATTCGAAGCCATTCAAATTGGCCAAGGTAGAAAGTTGAAAGAAGGCGAAGAAATTGCCATTCTCTCATTAGGTCATCTGGGTAATTTTGCCGCTGCGGCCATTCGGGATGTAAGGGCAGATGGTATTAATCCAGGGCATTACGACATGCGTTTTGTAAAGCCTTTAGATGAAGTGATGCTGCATGAAGTATTTTCTAAATACGCTAAAATCATCACTGTAGAAGATGGAACAGTGGTAGGCGGTTTTGGCTCTGCAGTGCTAGAGTTCATGAACGAACACGGCTACAAGGCAGATGTAAAAATAATGGGAATTCCAGACAGGTTGGTAGAACATGGAACGCCCAAAGAACTGTATAAAGAAATTGGGTTAGATGCAGCTGCCATTGCCGAAACACTCAGGGCTATGGCCGGTGTAAAAGTGACGGTGCACCTTTAAATTCAACAACTATTTTATAGCAGCCTTCCTGGAAACAGGAAGGCTTTTTATTTTGTTTAACTTCTTTACTTCAATATTTGTGGAAACAAAACCGTTCTGCATCACTACACATAATTCCTACATTGTATGCTCACAAAAATTTCCGCACTACTGGTAACAGGTTGTATTGCTGCATCCTTGCTTGGCTATTTCTTCTGGTACAAACCAGCGTTTTACCCTCAATCGCAAAGTTTTAAACCAAACATCACTGATGGGCGAGAGAATATTATTTTATTAAAAAAACTACAACAGAAGGCAGTGTCCCTAAAAAAATATTGCAAAACAAACGGCTACAATGAGCAAGTAGTATTTTTAATAGACATGAGCATTCATGCGGGCAAGCAACGTTTTTTTGTGTACGATCTGCAAAACAACCGCATCAAAAAGGCTGGCTTGGTTACACATGGTTCGGGATCTGAAACGGGTACCGATCAGCTCTATTTTTCCAATATACCCAACAGCAATTGTACATCATTGGGTAGGTATAAAATTGGGAAAAATTACCAAGGAAAGTTTGGACTTGCTTATAAACTGCATGGGTTAGATGCTAGCAACAACAAGGCTTTTGAACGATTTGTGGTATTACATGGGCACAGATGTGTGCCATCTAAAGAAGTGTATCCTTTATCTATTTGCCCAAGTTTGGGATGTCCCACAGTAGCGCCCGATTTTTTGTTGGAATTAAAAAAGTACATCGATACAACAGATAAACCTTTGCTGCTTTCTATTTATGACTAAATAGTTTCGACGGAATGGCGGCCTAAAAAAATGAGCAATGGTTGTTTAAAACAGCTCATTGCTCATTCCCTAAAATATGAAAACAACTAACTTTTATTGGTCCAGTCTTCTGCAGTTAATGCAATGCTTTGGTCTTCTTCTCTGTTTTCGTTGTATTCTATGATAAAATTATTTCTTCCTTCTCCCACCAAAATACTCATGAATTTTTGTTGCACCAGTTCCAGCATATTTAAGAAGATGAAAATGGCATGAATCCTGTTTTCGCAGGGCTCAAATATTTTTTCGAAAGAAAGCGTTTTTTCTTTTTGAGCTGCCCCCAACATATATTCCCGAATGCCTTCCATGGTATAATCATACTGAACAACGGTATGTACCGGTCGATTGTTTTTTTCCTGAATGCGCAGTATTACTTTTTCGAAGGCTTTCATTAATTTAAACAGGGTCACTGTTTGTATCTCTGTGCCTTCGCCCGCTTCTTCACCAATTTGCGACAATTCTTTTTGCAAATTTCCGCGTTTGATCATAAGCATACGCTCCGCTTCCAATTCAGCCAAACGGATAGAGGCTTCTTTGAATTTTTTGTATTCTAGAATTTTATCTACTAGTTCCTGTCTTGGATCAATTTCGTTGCCAGCAGCATCCAGTTCTTTTCTGGGCAACAGCATTTTTGCTTTAATGCGCATCAATGTGCTGATGAACAAAATAAATTCGCTGCTCAGTTCAATATTCAGTTTTTCTGAATGATGAATATGGTCCAAAAAATCGTCGGTGATTTTTGTGATGGGAATATTATATATGTCGAGCTCATCTCTTTCAATAAAAAAGAGCAAGAGGTCGAAAGGGCCTTCAAATTGTTCCAGTTTAATCTGGTAATTGGTCGGGTTCAAATTAAATGGTTTAAAAACTGTTTTTTGTAACATCCCTTCTGCTGCGGGACTCAGGGATGAAGAGCGGTGAAATTATGGCTTTTTGTTATTAAAACTATAAGCAAATCCAATACCCATCAATTGTAATATTTGTGGTGCGGGTCCTTTCCCGGGCTTAACATTCTTGGTGTCATCGTCGTAGATGATGTCGAAGTTTAAGGTAAAATTGATGTATTTGGTGAGTTTCGCTGCTATAATATTGCTCCAGAAAATATCCACATTTTGGGGGTTGCTCTTGTAATTTGAAAACAAGTCGAGTTTCGACTTAAAGGTCAGGTTTTCGCCTATTTTTTGCATCAGGTTGGCACTGGCGAAAGCCCCGAATTCACTTTTGGCATTTTTACCGAATGGTACGCCGTACAATGGAGCCAACGCATCATCGCCAACAATCACCCATCTGGCGGTGGTAGGTGAAACGAAAAGAGAAAAATTATCTGTAGGCTTGTAGTCTAAGCCCAATGAAACCAACACATAGGTCGGCATGAAGGCTTTGGAAGTGATGGAGCTAGAATCTTGACCTGCTGATCCGGATAAATATGAATAGCCATTGGCAAACTGTGATCTTACATTGGTAAGTGCAGCCAGATTTAGTTTTTTCTTGAGGGCATAGCCGTATTTGGACGTAAAATCGATGCGATCACTGCTTTTGCGATTGCCCAAACTAGTGGTGTTAACCATACCGAAGGCCAAGTCGAGACTATTGTCCCAAGATTTTTTGTCTTTTTTATAGAATGCATATACGTTTAAAGACGCATTTAGCGAAAAAGAGAACTCATCCCCTCCGGCGCTCCAGTTGCTCAATGAGCCTTGGTTGATATTCAGGTTGAAAAGGCCACCTTTTTTCCATTTTCTGGGTATGGTATCGGTGGGGTCTTTTTCAATTGTTTTTTCCATTTCTTTTTTAAGATCTTGTATGGTGGGGTCTTGAGCCAAGAGTTGGAGGGAAGCAACGATACAAATGCCAGTAAAAAAAATACGCTTCATTGGTTGTTATTTTTTTGTTTTAAAAATGTTAAAAATTATTAATTATTAAGATGCAAATATATATAAGAGAGTTCAATTATTTATAAATGCATCTCTCATTTCCTTCTATAGTTAGTATTTGCTGGATGTGGGTGCTGATAGATTGGCTGCTGCTTTTTCTTTAGTTTGTTAATGGCTTAAACCATTGTAAAAATTACAAGGGAAATCACGAGAAACTCCACATTAAAATTTACCCCAATAGATACTGCCTAGTGCCCAGATCTCAATTCTTTCAATACAATTAGCTTTTTGTGCAGGGCTAAGTAACACTCTCGTAATAATGTTTCAAATAATGATCCGACCATTTTATACCGATTGGACAAACAATATAGTCCAATATCGGCTACCGCCTCATTGTACTATTTGTTTGATACCATCGGCATTTACTCCCGAAAGCATTCGGGATAAGATTTATTAAATATTGGCATATTATATAAATCACATTGGTATTAGCAAAAGCGCCCACAATAATAACAGCTGCCAATAGGTTTATTGCGTTTTCCTTAACGGCAAGCAATTTCAATTCCTTTACAAAACCAATATTGGTTGGCTAGAGTTGTTGTTTGTTGAATGTATAAATGCCACCAGCGTAATAAAAGTTGTTTGGTTTCCTAATTTTTATTAGTACAACTTTGCGGCTCATTTAAGGCTATGAATTCAAAATTTACCAACTGGTTTCTTTTTATTGCGCTTTCCTTTATTTGGGGTAGCAGTTTTATACTGATGAAAGAGGGTTTGGTACACTTGTCGGCTTTTCAGGTAGCTTCTCTCCGGATCATTTCTGCAGGCTTCATTTTATTGCCAGTGACCGTTACCGCTATCCGCAAAATTCCATCTAATAAATTGTTCATTGTATTCATGTCGGGCGTTCTCGGAAGTTTACTGCCTGCTTATTTGTTTTGTTTAGCAGAACAGGGAATCGACAGCTCTTTGGCGGGTGTGCTTAATTCGCTTACTCCCATATTTGTGATCATAGCCGGAGCCTTGTTTTTCAACAGCAAGCCTACCTCGCAGAAGGTAGTAGGAATTTTATTGGCCTTTACCGGTAGTATTCTGTTGTTTTTGAGTCAGCCCAATTTTAGCCAGAACAGCAATTCGCTGTATATATTTTACGTAGTCGTGGCCACTGCATTTTATGGGTACAATGTAAACATGGTTCATCGCCACCTTAGTGGCATTGGGTCCCTTCAAATTGCAGCAGTAGCGCTCAGCCTCAATGCGGTACCGGCAGTTATTGTGTTGTATTTTACGGGCTATTTTAGTCAAGATTTTTTAGGAACCGATCTACTCAAGTCTTCAGGCTATTCTTTTGTGTTGGGTATTTTTGGTAGCGCCATAGCCTCTGTGCTGTTTTATGCACTGCTTAAAAAAGCAGGTGCAGTGTTTGCTTCCATGGTTACTTATGGTATACCAATCGTAGCCATTTTTTGGGGAATCATTTATGGTGAGCAGATTGGCTGGAAACAGGCCGCGAGTATGGCAGTGATGTTATTTGGTGTTTGGTGGGTAAACAGAAAGCCAAAAGCTATTGTAGAAACTACACAATCTTCCCACTAACAACAAAGCGTTTCATCCGATGAATACTTTATAGTTTTTTCAAAAATAAGATCTGATTTTTAGCGCTATCTATCACTGCTCTATTGCCTAATATTTTGAGTCCATTCTTGTCGTAAAACATTAAGTGCATCGTGTCGTTTTTCAGTTCGTATTTTCCAGGATAGCGGGTGTTCTTAATACTATCGAACAAAGCTCTGTAAAATTCGAAGTAATTGTTTTCTTTTATCACGAAATAAGCGTCGTTCATGTCTGCCACCGATTTAAAACTCATGGTTACTTTGCTGGCATCGAATGCAGGTTTCACCTGGTTGAATCGATATTCGGGTGAACAGGCACTCAGCAAAGAAAGCAGCAATAAAAAAGATACATATTTCATAATCGCTTTTTGATAAAAAAAGTGAATGTAAAAGTAGCCTTTATATCAAGGGGTAAGCCACTTGCATTCAAATAAATCGCCTATACTGCAAGGTATTTCCAATCGAATAGGCGCTAGTTATTCTGCTTAAAATTTGTCTACATAAAAAAAAGGCTTTTCTTTTTTTAAATACAAGGCATAGCCTTACCTTTGCGGCTCAAATTTACATCTTATATATTTTAAATATTTGTTATGGCCAATACCGGTAAAGTAAAATCCATCATCGGCGCCGTTGTAGACGTGCAGTTTGATAAAGAATCAAAGCTTCCTGAAATTCTGAATGCATTGGAATTGATCCGTGAAAACGGTGATAAGTTGGTGCTGGAAGTTCAACAGCATTTGGGGGAAGACAGTGTAAGAACCATTGCAATGGATGGTACTGAAGGTTTGGTACGTGGTACCAAGGTAATCGATACCGGTAAGCCTATTGCGATGCCAGTAGGTGAAGGCATCAAAGGTCGTTTGTTTAATGTAACTGGTGATGCCATTGATGGTTTGCCACAAGTGAGCAAAGAAGGCGGCCGCGCCATTCACGCAAAACCACCATTGTTCGAAGACTTAAGTACTGCCAATGAAATTTTATTCACGGGTATTAAAGTAATCGACTTGATTGAGCCATACGCAAAAGGTGGTAAAATTGGTTTGTTTGGTGGAGCTGGTGTAGGTAAAACAGTATTGATTCAGGAGTTGATCAACAATATCGCGAAAGCATACAGCGGTTTGTCTGTATTTGCCGGAGTAGGTGAGCGTACCCGTGAAGGAAACGATTTGATGCGTGAGATGATTGAAGCAGGTATCATGAATTACGGGGATAAGTTTATTCATAGCATGGAAGAAGGCGGATGGGATTTGAGTGCTGTTGATATGGAAGACCTAAAAGAATCTAAAGCTACTTTCGTTTTTGGTCAAATGAACGAACCTCCAGGAGCTCGTGCTCGTGTGGCTTTGAGCGGATTAACCATTGCAGAATATTTCCGTGACGGTGATGGCGAAGGTCAGGGTAAAGACATTCTTTTCTTCGTAGATAATATCTTCCGTTTTACACAAGCAGGTTCTGAGGTATCGGCCTTGTTGGGTCGTATGCCATCTGCTGTAGGTTACCAACCAACGTTGGCAACTGAAATGGGTTTGATGCAAGAGCGTATTACTTCAACCAAAAATGGTTCTATTACTTCTGTACAGGCAGTATATGTACCAGCGGATGATTTAACGGATCCGGCACCAGCAACCACATTTGCCCACTTGGATGCTACAACTGTATTGAGTCGTAAAATTGCGGATTTGGGTATTTATCCAGCGGTAGATCCTTTAGATTCTACATCCAGAATTCTAACTCCAGCTATCGTAGGTGACGAGCATTATGATACTGCGAATCGTGTGAAATTAATACTACAGCGTTACAAAGAATTACAAGATATTATTGCGATCCTTGGTTTGGATGAGTTGAGCGACGAAGATAAATTGGTGGTATCAAGAGCACGTAAAGTACAACGTTTCCTTTCTCAGCCATTCTTTGTGGCAGAGCAGTTTACGGGTCTGAAAGGTGTATTGGTTCCTATCGAAGATACTATCCGTGGTTTCAATTCAATCATGGATGGTGAAGTAGATGAGTATCCTGAAGCAGCCTTTAACCTAGTAGGTACTTTGGAAGATGCGATTGAGAAGGGTAAGAAGTTGATGGCAGCAGCGCAGGCGTAGACTTGGTTTTAGTACTGAGTACTTAGTATTTAGTACTGAGATAAGAGCAAACGAACTATAAAGACTCTGAAGATGGGAATGCACAATTTTAGAGAACTTAAAATTTGGCAACGGTCTATGGATCGTGCTGAAGAAGTTTACAAAGTTGTATTGATGTTTCCAACGGAGGAAAAGTTTGGTTTGGTTTCACAACTCAGGAGATGTGCAGTATCTATACCAAGCAATATTTCGGAAGGTGCGGGAAGAGCTTCCAAAAAGCAGTTTCAACATTTTCTAGAATATTCAATGGGTTCTTGTAATGAGTTGCAAACACAACTAGAATTATCAAGGCGACTTGGTTATTTGAAAGAAGCTGATGCAAGTAGAGTTACAGACGAGATCAATCAAGTATACAGAATGATTTTGTCTTTCTACATTACCTTAAACGAACATTAATAATCTAAGTACTAAGTACTTAGTACTTCATACTCAGTACTCAATACTCAGTACTAAAAAATAAAATAATGATATTAGAAATTCTCACTCCAGAACGCAAAATATTCAGTGGCGATGTATATGGTGTAGTATTGCCAGGCATCAGCGGTTTGTTTGAGGTGTTAGACAAACACGCACCCATGGTAAGTGCTTTGCAAGAAGGGAAATTGAAAATATTGAAAGATAAAAACAACAGCAGTGCTTATACCATCCAAGGAGGATTTGTAGAAGTCCTTCATAACAAAACAACGGTATTGGTAGAAGGTGCTGTAGAAATGTAAACTACCTGCTTATCATATTTATTTGAACCCTGCTCTATTAGTGGGGTTTTTTTATGAGCGTATGCAAATAGCTATGTATGAAATGAATGGTTCTAATACCAATGTGATTTATAGAATATGCCAATATTTTATAAATCTTACAGTGGTAAATGCCGATGGTATCAAACAAATAGTACAATGAGGCGATAGCCG
>JBIIPY010000099.1:0-9682 GCA_044342365.1 Ferruginibacter sp.
GTGCATGATGTTGTACCGTGCGTTGAGCATATTTTCTACGAGCCAGTAACGATTTCGAATACCATCAAAAGCTTTCCACCCACTAATGCCCCTTCCATCTGGCGCATTGTTTACGACGTTTTGCGCCTTTAAAAAATATACATCTCCTCCTTTGGGTGCAAACGATAATTTATCGAATGCAATGATCAGGTTGGCATAATAGGCTAAAACAGCTGTAAGGTTGGCTACCAGGGCATCGTTACCACCTACCCTGTTGTCGTTGAACTCCATGATCTGAAATTCGATGTATTTGAAAATAACATTGTCGTCTTTAAAATTGATGATAGGAGAAAGGTAAGAAGTATTAAAAACAGGGCGTGCAGCCTGTACTGTTAAGGAAGCTGTGTAAACATTTTGTTCTGATGTCTGGTCAAGATTCAATAAAAAATTACAATCAATTTTTTCATTAGGGGCATAACTGTCTGTGCTCCACTTTCGATTGTTCAAGAAATTATTCAAAGCAGTTTGTAGTGTCAGAAATGTACTACGGTTCACGGTATTACCAATTCTATTGGCTACTACCGTCACCTTTGCATTCAGCTCCTGTGCTTTAGTTGAAGCCGAAACAGAAAAAAGCAAAGCAAGAAAAAGAGTTTTACGCATGGGTATAATGAATAATGCTGTTAATAATATCGGTAGCTACGGTGGTTTTGGATGCCAGTTCAAAATGTTGGTGGTTGCCCTTTTTATCAAAAATACTTATTTTGTTGTTGTCGCCGCCAAAGCCTGCTCCTTTATCGTTTAGAGAATTGAGTACGATCAAATCGGCGTTTTTATCGGTCATTTTTTTAATTGCATAAGATTCTTCATTATTCGTTTCCAAGGCAAACCCTACCAATACCTGGTTGGCAGTCTTCATGGAACCCAGTGTTTTAAGAATGTCTTTTGTTTTAGTAAGTGACAGCTCTAAATGATCTTCGTGCTTTTTAATTTTTATGTTGGATGTTTCTATCGGTGTATAATCTGCCACTGCTGCCGTCATAATCGCCCAATCCATCGAAGGAAAATGTTCAACAGACGCCATGTACATTTCTTCAGCAGATCTTACCGAAATGGTAGAAATATTTGCGGGAATATCTACTGTAACTGGGCCTGCAATCAGCGTAACCAATGCACCTCTGCGATGCAATGCGACTGCAATAGCGATCCCCATTTTTCCGGAAGAAGCGTTGGAAATAAATCTTACAGGATCAATCATTTCGTGGGTTGGACCAACCGTTACCAATACTTTTTTTCCAACAAGATCTTGTGGTGTAGTCAGAAAATGGCTGGCCCAAGCTACAATTTCTTCTGGCTCTGCCATTCTTCCCTCGCCTGTTAAACCGCTAGCGAGTTCTCCATTGTTTACCGGAATTACATAATTGCCATAGGCTCGAACTTTATCGAGATTTTGTTGAATAGCAGGATGATTCCACATGTCTTCATCCATAGCTGGTGCCACTACTACTGGGCAGGTAGCTGATAAGTACACTGCCAATAAAAGATTGTCACAAGCCCCCTGTGCCATTTTAGAAAGCGTATTACAACTCAATGGTGCAATGATCATCAAATTGGCCCATCTACCCAATTGTACGTGATTGGCCCACTCGCTGTTTTGGGAAAGTTCTACAAGCACTGAATTTTTAGACAATGTACCCAGGGTTAGTGGAGTAATGAAAGCCGTAGCAGCAGGCGTCATTACAATCTTCACTATTGCACCTTGTTTCACAAGCAGACGCACTAAATTGGCTGTTTTATAAGCCGCGATACTGCCAGTGACGGCGATTAGAATTTTTTTTTTCAGTAGCATAAATTAACAACGGCGGTTTATTAAACCGCCGTTAAAAATATGATTTCTTCTTTAAAAGAAGTCGTTAAAAAACCAAGGCTTAACTAAAGAGATCCTCTTCGTTTTTGCGATGATAAATTTTATCCTCCAGAAACTCTGTGGTAGCCAACAAAGCTGGGTTGGGCATACGCTCGTAAGCTCTCGAAATTTCTATTTGTTCTTTGTTTTCGTGTATTTCCTCCAAACTATCTGTGTGGCTGGCGAACTCTTCTAGTTTGTTGTGCAGCTCTTCTTTGATAGTGATGTTAATTTGGTTGGCTCGTTTTGCAATGATGTTGATAGATTCATACAAATTACCTGTTTTGTCTTTCAACTCAGATAATTTTTTTGGTTCTACTGAACTGCTGGTGTTACTACTTAGCTGCCGACGTAATTTGCTCATTTTGTATTTCTTTTATTTGAATTTTACTTAAGTTGTTGTACTCCGCGGCTTCTTTTAAAAATTTACTTTCCGGGTACCGCTCTTTGAAATCTTCGAATTCTTTTACTACTTTGTCATAACGTTCCAATTGCCTATCTCTGTAACTCAATTGAGCGAATTTATAATATGCTTTCACCGTCATTACTTTATACTCTTCTCCTTTTGGTGATTCAGGATATTTGTTAAGCAAAGCACTAAAGGCCAACGCCGCTGCGCGATATTTTTCTAAATCATAATAAAGTTTAGCAGCACGAAATTCTTTCTGCTCCATTTTAACCCTGCTACCATCTATGATGGCAGTTGCATCATCAATTCTTGGAGATCCAGGGTGTGTGTTGATGAAGGTCTGCATCATATTCATGGCCTTCATGGTATTAACCTGCTCTAGCTCAAGCTTTGGGCTCTGCTTATAATAACAGTATGCCCTCATGTAATCCATCTCTTCTGCACGGGTGCTGGTTGGAAAAACTTCCAAATACCCTTTGAACAGATTTTCAGCATCTCGGAACAACTTTTGGTAATAAAAGCAGTACGCGTATTTATAGTATAGATCTTCAAATTTATCTGTTCCCTTGTATACAGGGAAAAGACTTTCGTACAACTCCTGTGCCTGACGGTATTTCTTTTTAGCATAGTACTCGTCAGCCATTTTGAGTTTATACTCTACATCTTTGCTTTTTTCAACTTTGGCATACTTGCTACAAGAAGAAAGTAAAAAAGCCATGAGCAAGAGTCCTGTAAATACTTTGAGTAATCGCATAAAGAATGGCAAAATTAAAGGTTTTTAGCGAATTTGAGTGTATTTAATTTATAATCCAAAAATGAGTAGTTAATGAAATTATAAAGCGCAATCAAATAAAAAAACCCTCCCAAAAGGGAGGGTTTCAGCATTGAGCAAAAAGTGGAATTAAAACTTATTTATTAGTTAGCCTTGATGTCTACAGTATTTTTATCACCACCACCAACTTCAGCATTGGTTGAGATTCTGTCAGCACTGATGCCTCCAGTTTCTACCAAGTATGCTTTCATGGCATCCAGTCTTTTTTGAGCAACTGCCTGAGAAGCTTTAGAAGCTTCTGGGTAAGCGTTCAAAGTAACGGTACAAGTTGGGTTAGCTTTCAATTGGCTTGCACAAGCAGTCAACAATCCTTTGTTGGTTTCGTTCAAAGAAGTAGTGTTACCTGAGAAAGAAACACTAGGATAGCTAGTAGGACAATTTGTTACTAATACTGGTGGTTTATCAGTGCAACAAGTTGGTTCTGGGCATTTACCAACACCATCAGCATCAACTGGTTGACACTCTGTAGGAGTAATCAATTGTTTGTCTTTATGATCTGGAACACCATCACCATCGGTATCAAGGCTAACACCGTGTGTATCAACTGGTGCACCTACCGGAGTGTTTGGTTCGCGATCTAATTGATCAATTACACCGTCACCATCAGTATCATCCAAAATTGTTTTTGGAAGCTTCATGTGCTTAGGATTGTTCAACTCGCTGTATGCATAATCCAATGGATTTAACCACCACAATGGTTCAACAGATTTTGCACCAAGGTTAAAGTTAAGTCCTAAAGAAAGATAGTTGTAAGAATCATTGTCACCAGTTGTAGATGCATCACCTCTTGGATTTTCTTGCCATTGTTGACCATCCAATAAATCATCGTTCATGAAAGTGTGACGATTTTCAAGAGCAATGTTGATTCTTTTGCTGAGTTTAAGTGCTACCCCTGCCAATGCAGTTGCAGAAAATCTCAAAGTGTTATCACTTAAAGTTCCACGACGTGTGCCATGAGCTTGAGCCTGAGTTTCATAAGTGTCATCCAAACCATCTTTAAGATTGTTGATAACATTTTTACGGTTCTCGTAAGTGGTGTTTGTAATAGATGAGAACAATGCATTATATGGATTGCCATTTGCATCCAAAGCATTTACTTTAACCTCATACGCTGAAGCACCGATACCACCGCCTATGTAAAATAGGAAGCCAGTCTTTTGTTTGTGAAAACGAACGTTATTCAGCGTAATGATACCTTGTAAACTTAAATCTTGTGTTTTGTTTTTATAATTGTAATAAACTACATCAGCCTTTTGTGAAATAGGACCATCATAACCAAAACGATTTTGTATTACACCTGAGTTGTTGCGTTGAGGTGAAGCATAGCGGTTCCATGCAGTATTTT
Organism: Ferruginibacter sp.; assembly: GCA_044342365.1. Classification (GTDB taxonomy): domain Bacteria; phylum Bacteroidota; class Bacteroidia; order Chitinophagales; family Chitinophagaceae; genus Ferruginibacter. The sequence continues at coordinate 4,472 of JBIIPY010000099.1, forward strand.
TGTTGAAGTTTTCAGAAGTTCTCCAGTTCAAACCTTTACCAGTACCATTTAAGTATTGCAATCTCATAGAGAAAACATAACCAAATGCTTTTCTAACATGAGCTGCAAATCCAAGAGAAGGGAATCTTGAATCTACGTCACCGAAAACATTGAAAGAACCCGCAGAAACACCAATTTCCCATTGGTTGCGTGGTTTTGCTGGATAACTGTAAGAGTTATTCCGAAATTCGTTTTGTTGAGCCATTCCTTTTTTGGTGATTACTGTCGAATCATAAATGTCGTAACCACTCATTGTTTGAGCGAATGAACCCATTGACAGAATCACCAGGAATCCTGTTAAAAATAATTTAAACTTTTTGCTTGCCATAACTTAATGATTGATAGATTTCTAAATATACGAGTTGATTAGATGCAAATGTATTGTAGAAGTTGTTAAAATACAAATTTTTTTGGTAAATAAAGTATTACGCTATTGTGCTTACGCCACAAATTCGTAATTTAAGACTTTAATTTTAAGAATTTAGTTGCATTTGGGTACAAAAAATTAAACAACTGCGCCTATAATTTAATTTGATAACCCCAAACTCTGGCTTAAATTGCTCTTTTTTACCAGTATGAAGTTTGTAACCAATATTATAGGGCAGGAATTAAAGACATTTGAAAGTAAGTTCTCGGAAGCAGTAAAAAGCAATACGGCTCTTTTGGATAGTATTATGAAATACATCATTAAAAGAAAAGGAAAGCAGTTACGCCCTATGTTTGTTTTTTTGAGTGCCAAAATGCACGGCGAAATAAACGAAAGCACCTATCGGGCCGCTGCCCTCGTAGAATTGCTACACACGGCAACTTTGGTGCACGACGACGTGGTAGATGAGGCTTTTGAAAGAAGAGGCTTTTTTTCGATCAATGCCATCTGGAAAAACAAGATTGCTGTATTGGTAGGCGATTATCTTTTGTCGAAAGGACTACTGCTTTCTACAGGAAACAACGATTTTAGGCACTTGCACATATTAAGTGATGCAGTCAGGCAAATGAGCGAAGGAGAATTGTTGCAAATTGAAAAATCACGCAAGCTGAATCTCGACGAAAATGTTTATTTTGAAATTATTAAAAGTAAAACAGCTTCTTTGATTTCCTCAGCCTGTGCCGTAGGTGCCTATAGCACTACACAGGACGAAAATATTACCCAAAAAATGCATTTGTTTGGCGAAAAAGTGGGCATCGCATTTCAAATTAAAGATGACTTATTCGATTATGGCAGCGAAGACGTCGGAAAGCCAACAGGCAACGATATTAAAGAAAAAAAATTAACCTTACCGCTTATTTATACGCTAAACAAAGTAGATAAGGTAACCAAACGTTCGATGATCTTTATTTTAAAAAACGAAAACAAAAATCCAAAACAAGTAAAACAGATTATTGAAACAGTTCGGAAGGAAGGTGGAATAAAGTATGCAGAGCAAAAGATGATGGCGTACAGAGATGAGGCCCTTGAACTGCTCAATTCTTTTCCTGAATCGGCCGTTAGAAACGCACTGGAAGAATTGGTTAGATATACTACAGACAGAAAGTATTGATGTTGAATAAAAGATGGAACATATTACCCTATCAAAAAGAGAAAACAAAAACACTTCATGAACAATTGAAGGTATCTCCCATTCTCTGCAATATACTTGCACAAAGAGGCATCACAACATTTGAAGATGCCAAAGCTTTTTTCCGCCCAACACACGATATGCTTCACAGCCCATGGCTGATGAAAGACATGCAAAAGGCAGTAGACCGCATCATTGATGCCATCAGCGATTTCGAAAAAATATTGGTGTTTGGCGACTATGACGTGGATGGCACCACTTCCGTTGCATCTATGTACCAGTTTTTACTTTCCATACATGATGAAGCTTGTGTAGATTACTACATCCCCCATCGTTATCGCGAAGGATATGGGGTAAGCAAAATGGGCATTGATTATGCAGCAGCCAATGGTATGTCATTAATGGTGTGTTTAGACTGTGGCATAAAATCAGTTGAACTCATTCGTTATGCAGCCACGCTGGGTATCGATTTTGTGGTGTGTGATCACCATTTACCCGACACAGTTTTACCACCCGCCATAGCCATTCTCAATCCCAAACAAAAAGACTGCGCATATCCCTACAAAGAACTTTGCGGTTGTGGTGTTGGCTTTAAACTCATGAGCGCTATCGCAGAAACGCTAAATCTGCCTGAAGAAACCTATTTTAAATACCTCGACCTAGTAGCCACTGCCATTGCTGCAGACATTGTTCCCATGACAGGTGAAAACAGAGTATTGGCCTATCATGGGTTGCAACAAATTAACGAAAAACCCTCCCCCGGCATCAAAGCATTGATACAATTATCTGGCATCACAAAAGCACTTCACATTACCAATGTGGTTTTTGCCATTGCACCAAGAGTAAATGCTGCGGGAAGAATGGATGATGCTAAAAAAGCAGTGGAACTTTTTATCGAAAAAGATTTTAACAAGGCGTTGGAATTTGCCGAAATTTTGCACCACGACAACGCTGATCGCAAAGATGCCGACCAAAGTATAACGCTCGAAGCATTGGAAATGATTGGTGCCGATGAAAATGCTGTTGGGAAAAAATCATCCGTAGTATTCAAACCGCATTGGCACAAAGGCGTGGTGGGCATCGTGGCGTCTCGACTTATAGAACAGCATTACCGGCCCACGATTGTACTTACAGAAAGTGGTGGATTAGCAACCGGAAGCGCTAGAAGTGTTCCAGGATTTAATTTGTACGAAGCCATTTACCAATGCAAAGAATACCTTATTGCATATGGAGGACATTTTGCAGCAGCCGGTTTATCGATGTTGCCAGAAAATGTAGACGCATTTAGAAACAAGTTTGAATCTGTTGTAGCAGCCACCATTGAAGACCATTTATTGATTCCCGAAATTGTGATAGACAGTGAAATTAGCTTCACTGACATTAAGATGTCTTTTTACAAACTAGTATCACAGATGGAACCCTTCGGCCCGCAAAACCTACGTCCAGTTTTTATTGCCAAAAAGGTGACTGATACTGGTTTTTCAAAAATTGTAAAAGAATTACACCTGCGGGTAGTACTCAAACAAAATGATGTAACACTCACAGGTATTGGTTTTAACATGGCAGACAAATACGCATTGATTGAATCCAAACAACCGCTTGACGTTGTTTTCAGCATCGACGAAAATGAATGGAATGGCGAAACCAATGTGCAACTAAAATTGATAGATCTCAAACTGAGTGAGTAACCTGTATACATCCTTCGGCACTATCTCTCATTGTTTAAAAATTATTTACCAAACAAATTTTCAATTGAACCCATTTAGATTCATTCAGTATTTTTTTTACATCGCGTCCAACTGGAATTTGCGCATCGCTTACCACATCATCCGAAAAGAAATAAGCGGCGAAAAAAAATACGGTATTCAAACCACGGGTGCCGATGAATTATGTACGCTCGAAGAAAGAGGAATTGATATTGAACACGCTACCATTTACATGCCGGTGAGCTACGATTTGTTAGAAGATCTTTTTGCTGCCATAAACATACATGAATTTCAGCACTTGCTCGATATTGGATCTGGCAAGGGCAGGGCACTTTGTGTTGCAGCACATAAGGGCGTACAACAACTAACTGGCATCGATATATCAAAAGAGTTTTGTGAATTGAGCAACAAAAATCTAGCGCACACCGCTACCTTGTTTCCCAACATTCAATACAAGATTCACAACAACGATGCCTTTTATTTTGAAATACCCAATAATGTAGATTGTATTTTTTTATTCAATCCTTTTGATGATCTGATCATGAGTGCGGTACTCGAAAACATTGAAGAAAGTCTGGATCTCTACCCTCGAAAAATAACAGTTATATACGCTAATCCGATGCAAAAACATTTGTTTGCACCATACGATTACAAAGAAGTGTATCACACACAAAAATTAAAATACCTCGAGGCCATTGTGCTTACAAAAAACCCCGGCTATTGCCAGGGTTCTAATTCAGTATTTAAAAAACTTAGTTTTTGTTCGCCATGATCTCTACACTTCGACTAATAAAGTCTGTAAGGTTTTTACCAGTAAGAAGCCCCTGAGAAAGTAGCGCCAGATCACCTAGATTCTTTACCAATTGCTGTTGCTTTTCTGAAGCGGCTTCCGCCAGTATACTTCCGAAAATAGGATGATTGCCATTCACCGTTAAATTTACTTCGTCGGGCATCTGTGCATAAAATGCTGCCATCCCACCACCCATGGTGGCCATGTCTTTCATTCTACGCATTTGCTCAGGACGGGTAGCGGTAACCGGTGGAGCCTCTGAACTCAAACCTTTAACTTCTACTGTAATATGCAAACCCTCTTGTGGTTGCTCAAACATCCCTTTCAGTTTTTCTGCCTCTTCTTTGCTCAATATGCTATCGGCAGATTCTGTTTTATCTATTAGGTTGTCTGCAATATCTGCATCTACCCTTGTAAAAATAAAATCGTTCCATTTCATTTCCATGCTGTTGATGAAAGCAGCATCTACCAATGTTTCCATCTTAACAACACTGTAGCCCTTCGCTACCGCTTGTTGTATAAACGCATCCTGCTGCACAGGATTGGTACTGTACAAAATAACCTGTTTGCCTTCTTTGTTTTTCTGGTTGCCTTCTGTAGCAGTTTTATATTCATCTAAAGTATAAAACTTGCCAGTGGTATCCTGCATCACAAAAAACTTATTGGCTTTGTCTAAAAACTTATCGTCGGTCATCATACCATACTTCACAAACAAGCCAAGACTCTCCCATTTTTCTTCAAAGGAAGTGCGTTCGTTTTTGAAAATCTCTTCCAGCTTATCGGCTACTTTTTTGGTGATGTGCGCATTTATTTTTTTCACATTCGGATCGCCCTGCAAATAACTTCTGCTAACGTTTAGGGGGATATCCGGACTGTCTATAACACCATGCAACAACATCAAAAACTCTGGTACAATGTCTTTCACTTCATCTGTAACAAATACCTGGTTGCTGTACAACTGAATTTTATCTTTTTGTATTTCATAGCTCTGTTTAATTTTCGGGAAATACAAAATACCAGTGAGGTTAAAAGGAAAGTCTACATTTAAGTGAATCCAGAACAATGGTGTTTCACTATATGGATACAACTCTTTGTAGAAATTTTCGTAATCTTCTTTTTT
>JBIIPY010000049.1:0-19841 GCA_044342365.1 Ferruginibacter sp.
GTTTTTTAGTCCAGGCAGGCGAAGGATTGTTGATGGCTTTTTCTACTATGGGCTCCTCACCTTCCTTCAGTTCTTCTTTTGCTTCGTTCACATCTGTAAAATAGATGGGAACGGGTAAAAATTTACAAAACTTCTCTAATGTAGATTTTATTTTATTGCTGTCTAAAAACTCTTTGCTTTCTTCATTGATGTGCAAAACAATAGCAGTTCCACGATGGTCTTTTTGGGTATCGCTCAATGAAAATTCCGGACTTCCATCACATTCCCATCTAACCGCTTCAGCCCCTTCCTGGAAACTTTTGCTCAACACTTCTACTTTTTCACTCACCATAAAGGAAGAGTAAAACCCTAATCCGAAATGACCAATTATATTGTTTTCGTTTTGTCCTTTGTATTTTTCTAAAAATTCTTCTGCCCCACTAAAAGCCACCTGGTTCAGGTATTTGTCTATTTCTTCTGCGGTCATTCCTACCCCACGATCGCTGATGGTAAGTGTTTTGTTGGCAGCATCTAATGTTACATCAATCCGCAATTCTCCCAATTCCCCTTTGGCTTCGCCAATAGAAGAAAGGGTTTTAATTTTTTGAGTAGCATCTACTGCATTACTGACAAGTTCTCTGATAAAAATGTCATGCTCGCTGTACAAAAACTTCTTAATAATAGGAAAGATGTTCTCTGTTTGTACCCTTATATTTCCTTTTTGCATATGATTACAATTGGTTTTATGATTTGTAACACTATACGCAAATGCAATACCATCCTTATCAAACAGGAAAAACTGTCAGGCGCTGTCACAAAAAAGGCTGCCCATCCAGAGCAGCCCTTCTATTTAATAATTTCTTTTTTACCAAATCATGAATTGCGCCCGTGTTTTAGAGTCTACACTTTCAATTTCTAAAATGTACAACCCTGTCCCAATATTTGAGGGTACAATGAAACTGTCATCTATAAAATTCACTTGTATGATCATGTCTTTTCTATAAACCAACTGACCAGCAACATTGTAAATTTTAGCCGCATAATGCGAAGGCTTTATATTTTTTAGAGAATATCTTAAACGACCACCTCTTTGTAAGGGTGTGTTGTAGATGATCAAACCGTCGGCTATAGCGCTGGTAGTAAAACTTTGTTCACTGCCATAACTGGTTCCACCAGTATTGGTTCCGAATGCTTTGAAATAGTAGGTGGTTCCCTGCACCAATCCATTTAAAGCAACGCTGAAAGCACCAGTAGCATCTATAGTAGAAGACAATACTTTCACTCCACTACCATTGGTAAACCCGGCAATACCGCTGTATTCGAAACCATAACTACTCAGGTTGCTACAACCAGTACTGGTTAATAAACCAGAAAGAAAAGCCGTATTTCTGCTCACGTTGGCTGCAGTGGCAGTTGTAAGGCTTGCCGGAGAGTTGGCACCACTACCAGAAACTGAAACATTGATGTTATTGGCACCACCACCACTTACTGGAATATTACCGTTGTAAGACTGCATTGCAATGGGAGTTAATTTTACAAATACAATTTGGCTAAACACCCCACCTGGTTGGGCAATGCTTAAACTATTGGTGAATGTTCCGTTAGCCGCAGTAGAGAAGGTATAACCTGCCAATGGACCAACATTTACATCAAGCGCAGACAATCCGGTACTGGCCAGGGTAAAGCTGTTGGCAGCAGATGTGGTATTGATGCAAATAGCACCAAACACACTCAGAGGGGTAGCATTTATGGTAGGTGATGCTGTAATGAAACTTTGCTGTACACCAACGCTTGTTCCCCCGCCATTGGTTGCAAATGACTTATAGTAATAAGTAGTTGAAGGCATTAAACCCGTTAAAGCAACGGAAAACAAACCAGTATTTAAATTACTGCCAGCAACAGATGTGCCTGTAACAAAACCATTGGTAGTGCTGTATTGTATACCATAAGCGGTTACTGCTGTACAACCATTGTTGCTGATGTTTCCGGCAACCATACTACTCACTGTGGTAATAGCTGATGCCCCACCAGTGATCACCACTGGTGCAGTGTTGCTTCCCGCGCCTGAAGCCGTTACATTAATAGCAGGTGCCCCAGCACCTGTTACGGGGATATTGCCATCATACAACTGAATGGCTGTTGGAGTAAACTGCACAAACACTGTTTGTGAGAAACTACCGCCAGGTTGATTGATGCTTAATGATGAAGTGAAAGGCCCCGAAACAATTGTAGAAAAAGTATAGCCAGCCAATGGTCCTAGAACTACCGCGGCATTGGTTAAATTGGTTCCATTAATGGTAAAAGAATTGGCCGTGCTGGTGCTATTGATACAGACTGGGCCGAAAGCAGCCAGCGTACTTGCACTTAGCACAGGTGTGATAGGTGCCAACCCAGTGCCACTAACCGCCACTGGTAAACTTGTAGAGTACCCACCTCCTGCATGACCAATGCTACCAGATTTTATACCTGCGGTTTGCGGACGGAACCTTGCATACACAGCTGTAGCACTAAGTGTGGCAGATGCAAATGGAATGCTTGCACTAGCACCCCAATTGGTATTGTCGCCTGACACCTGAAAATCAGCAGAAGGAGCTGTTACGGTTATATTACCCGGCGCACCCTGTAAATTAGATCCGGAGATATTATAAGTTTGAGAAGCGGAGTTAACGCCTACCGTAACACTCCCAAAATTTGGAAGACTGTTGGCACTAACGGTTAGGGATGGGGGCACTATGCCACTCGGTGTAACATCTGCCCAACTGGTACCTACTTTGAGAGCATCTGTTACCACCTGCACAGAGGTAGTTGCAGAGCCTTGCCTGAGGGCGATGGAGTTGATGATATCCTGACCAGTTGTACCCACATTTTCAACTTCGGGTACACCTGCAGCAGCTTCAGTTGCAGGAACACCTGCAGCAACTACCCACATTTGAATAGGATCGTTGCCTGCGGTACTGATAGTATATTTAACAACAATTAAATAGGTAGTATTACGGGTATAGTTGGTGGTACCCCAGGTGGCCGTACCACTATTGCTTACGCCAAAATTAATTCCTGTGGCTGTGATCCTTGCAAATATCCTTGCTGCAAATGTGGTAAAACTAGCGCCAGCACCGTTTCCAATGTGTAAAAAATAATCACCGGCTTTGGCAGTAGCCACATCGGTTACGTTTACCAATGCAGAAAAATAAACGGTACCAGCGTTGGTATTTTGAACAGTGAAAGAACGGTTCACATCTTCCCCTCCCAAATTGTTTACCAAAGCAGCATTTCCAACACCTGAACCTAATAATCCTGTATAGGTAAGACCTGCAGTGGTAGAGGGCGAAAGGGTTCCTGCTCCGCTGTGTGCCGTCCAACCATTGGATACCAACGTGCCGCTGTAATCAAAATTATCGCTCAGTAAAAGCTGAGCGTGCAAGGGATTAATAGAGCCCAATGCAATTAAAAAGAGTAAAATAAATGTTGTCAAAAATTGCTTCATCATGTTGGTTTTATAAGCGCTGTTCAGTAAACAGCAACGCCATGTTTATTCACCATGGCGCTGCAAAAAGTTGTAAAAATTTATAGAGAAGTTACCCTAACGTCGTCTACTTCCCAAGTAGTGGTTCTGGTTGGATCACCCCCTTCGTATTTAAACCCGATGTAAACGGTTTGTCCGATGTAGGCATTCAAATTAATCAATCCCGCACTAATGAACGATGAAAACCCACTGGCTGGAGGCGTTACAAAGTTAGCTGGCAGTTCCGTCCAAGTAGCTGCTGATGGATTGGTACCACCATTGTAGTTGGTAGAAATCATCACTTTAAAACTGGTTGATCCTACACCAAAACCAGCTGCATTGGTGAAAGTAAGTTTGGGAGCTGGTGCCCCTGCAAGACTAACTGCGGGAGAAATTAACCAGCTTACCACGTTAGAAGCACCTGTGCTGAATGCTGATATTTTGGCACATTTAACCGGACCAAACACTGCATTCTGATAAGCAACACCACCCGTTTCTGCAATGTTTTTCCAACCGGGAATGGCCAGTGTTCCGTTGTTGGCACCAATACCCTCAAAGTCTTGTAACATCAATGTGCCGGGAGGTAATGGACAACCATAATCGTTGTAAAATCTAACGTCAGCAGTATCTCTAACCAGCAATTGTTTGGTGGTATTAAAAAGAGTGTAAATAGACCGTATGTTGCCCCTGCCTTGTGCTACAGGCAAACCAGCAAAATTTGAATAAGCACTTGTTCTAACAATGATGGTATTGTTGGAACAATTTTTAATGTCTCTGTTTTGAGTGTTTTTGTACACCGAAGTATCAGAATAAGTTTTAGTAAGATCTGTGAAGGCGAAGTTTTCCATTTCAATTAAATCGCACACATATTTATTCTGCCATGGTTGGTTTGATGGAACGTTGGGCGTTTGGCCGGCAGTATTCAATTCTGCGAACGTTACCAACTTTGGTACCACTGGGTTATTGAGAGATCCACCAACCACAAACTTGCTAATTAAGCTACTTGGAATGGCTTCAAAAGAGGGCAAGCCAGCCACAGTAGCTTTTACACCCAGCTGTGGAGTTGCATTGTAATCGCTGATGCAAAGATCTTTGCAACGAACAAATATTTTACGTCCAACTGGATAGGTGCCATACAAACTGTTGGCATCTAGTAATATTTGAAGTGCACCTGTAGAATCCTGGATAAACAATTGTTTGTATAAATTACCACTTCTGTCGTTGGCAATTACCACCCCTTCAATGATTATATTATCTGTAATTACATCATAAGCCCCACCTACAGTATGTTTCGCTTTTAACGCTTTGATACTGGTATTGGCAACAATCTGCGGATCTACCGGACCAGGAGGTGAATCAAACTCTTTTTTACATGCATTGAATAACAGAACTATTCCCATCAATAGGGTAAGGGAAAAGCTGGTGTTGAAAAAACGTTTCATACTATTTTATTTAAAATTTTGATTGATAATGGTTGTGTTGCTTTTAGAATCTCAGACCAATGCTCGCAAAGAAATTGATGCCGTAAGCATAAAATCTTCTTGGTGGAAATTTGCCCAAATTTCTTTCAGCAAAATCGAAACGAAGTTGTTCGAAACCACCAGATACAATTTCTTGATTATTTAAAATATTGTTTACACCTACATTGAACAACAAAAATGTTCTATGCTTCATAGATTTAAACTTGTTGTTCATCAGCCAGGAATAACCGGCAAACGCATCCAATGTATTTTGAGATTTGAGACGTTCCTGTCCAATAATATCATTCCACAATGGCTCTTTCGGATCTACCCCACTCACTGCCGCTTCTGTTCTGCGCAAAGGATTAAAGTCGAGGTACATTTGGTCAAAATAATTAAAGTTCACATTCACAAACCAAAATTTTGGTGAACGATAATCTAACCCAATCGTATAGGCCTCTTGTGGTGTAGGCACCCTGAAATTGTTAGAATAAATAACATCCGTCGAAACCCTAGAAGCACTGTTGTCTACGGTTACAATGGCTTCCTGTCTGGTATTGTAATAATATCTTCCTACCGATGCGCCAGCGTTCAAACTTAAACCCTTGTAAATTTTGGCATCAATACCAAACTCCGTTCCAAAATGTTGTTTGCCAATACCACTGATGGCATAGTTTACAAAGTTCCTGAACTCATCGTGGTAAAAAGTAAGCACATTCATCTGGTCTTCAAACTGAGTGTAAAAACCAGTCAAACGAATTTTTAATTTCGGTGCATTCAGGGCATAACCAGCTTCGAAAGAAGTAATTTTTTCTGACGTAAGGTTGTCTTGCAAAAAGTCTCTGGTTCTTGGAGCCACATAAGCATTTTCAAAGAAGGGTGCACGGGTCATATAAGAACCGTTGGCGAAAATGTAATTCCTTCCGTCAATTTTATAAGTTACCCCTCCTTTAAAAGTATAATTGTAAAAATTTTGCTTCTCCGATTTTCCAAAGGAGTTATTGGGAAATAAACCTGTTTTCACATTACCTGTTCTGTAAAAATTTGTATAGGAGTGTTCTGCTGCAACAAAGAAATCTATTTTACGAAACTTCACCACGGCTTGTGCCCATGCTGCCACTCGATTAATATTGATGTCATAATTGTAACCCAATTTATCACCCACTTTCAAAATCCTATTTGGGTTGTTTAAGTCGTTCTGATTCGCACCAGGGGTAGAAGCAAAATCTCTTTCTGCAAACTGATTCAAATCCACATAAAATTCACCGCCCAACAAATCATTTACTTCTTTGTAATAATGATTTTTCTGACGTTGAAAGGAAGCGCCCGCTGTGAAATCGATGTTATCAGCAATAGATGTATTTAACACCGTGTTGATGTTAAAACGGTTGGTGTTAATCACCCTGTCTTCTAGGATATACCTGCTTCTTAAACCAGAAACGCTGTTGCCTTGTATGCCGTTTGCATTTTCGATGGTTGCATAACTGCCATAATTGGTATTGTATAAATTATCCCAATTAATCTGACGAAGGTTTACATCATTTTTCATCGCATCCAATACTTGCGCACCATAGGTAGGATCTAACTGATAGCTGGGTAAATAACGGTAATAGTCGGGTCTCGGATCGGAAGCGTTGTACCAGTCTAAACCACTCACGCTTCTTTTTCCAAAAATGTAAGAAGCGGCAGTTACCAAACTTGTTTTATCATTCACCTTCCAATCGTGCGTCATTACAAAAACAGGTTGCGATGTTTTTGCTACACTCGAATTTCTTTTTTTGCCATTCTGGTAACCCCAATAAGGATTGTAAAAATTGTCGCCGGTGATGTCTAACATTTCTTGTACCGATGCACCTTGTCGGCCGTTTTCTGTTGGCGTAACGATGGATACAAAAGACAACAAATGACGATCATTGAATTTTTTATCTACTGCGCCAAACAGCGAAAACCCGTCGTAATAAGATCCGTCTGCATATCCTTCTTCTGCCCAACGCCGAGAACCACTGATGGTGAATGCCCATCCATCTTTGTTTAGGCCTGTGCTGTGAGTGGCCATAAAACGATGTGAATAATTTCTATTGCTGAGGGCGTATTGTACATTGGTTTGTTTGCGTTGTCTGCTGGCCCTAGTGTCTAAATAGGTTAAACCACCAATATCTCCCATTGAATAGGGATTTGCTTTTAAGCCGTGCACAATATCACGGTTGCGAAGCACATCATTGAGGCCGCCCCATAAGCCATAGGGTGTAAAACCATTATCTAGGTTTTCCATCGGCACACCATTCATGTAAGTAGAGAAAAGATCAGCATCATATCCACGAATTCTAAAACGAACTGCGTTAAAATGAAAAGAAGCTGCACTTAAAAAAGGGTCGCGACCAGCACTCAGCACCGATGAAATATTTTGTGCACTTCCATCCTGCATGTCGTTTTCATCCAGAGAAATAACCGGAATATTATCGTTGAGGCCTTCCCGTAAATCCTGTAAGATAGAAGTGTCTTTTGCAGGCACTACCGGCTCTTTGGCAGGTGTGGTTTGGGCAAAGCCGGCAAACAAGGTGGAGCAAAATAAACCCAGACATAGCAGTTGCCGGGTAAAATGAATCGTCATAAGCGTTTTGATTTGAGCCGCAAATGTACTGTTACTAATCAATAGAAACTTGGCGCAGTATCAATTGTGAGGAATTTAATAATTAAATAAGACTACAAACGCACGAGATGGCTACCTTTGGCGGCAATTATACAAACATGAAACCAGCCATATTTACATCTATTTTATTGTTTTGCAGCGTTTTAGCTTTTTCTCAGGCACAGAAATACAAAGCTGCGATGGTGGGCTTCTATAACCTCGAAAACCTTTTTGATACTGTTGATAACACCCTTATCAACGACGAAGAATTTCTGCCCAATGGAGAAAGGGGTTATAACAGCCGCATTTATTACGACAAACTGAACCGTTTGGCAGATGTTATTTCTCAAATGGGCACGGAGATCAACCCCGATGGATTGGCCATTTTGGGGGTAGCAGAAATTGAAAATGATACGGTGTTAAACGACCTGGTGAACAACAACAAACTCAAGGCCCGTAACCTAAAAATAGTACACTACGATTCAAAAGATGTAAGGGGAATTGATGTAGGATTGCTGTACAATCCAAAATACTTTACTCCCCTTTATTCAAAATCACTTTTTGTTAAATTACCCAGTGGAAGCAAAGATGCATATTATACCAGAGATGTTTTGTATGTGAGTGGTTTGCTGGATGGCGATAGTGTGCATGTATTCGTAAACCATTGGCCCAGTAGAAGTGGTGGGGAAGAAAGAAGTGCCCCCGGCAGGAACGCTGCCGCGGCAGTAGTAAAAAAAGTGGTAGACTCTCTAGTAGCCATCAATAAAAATGCTAAGATCATCATCATGGGCGATTTAAATGATGATCCTACCAGTGCAAGCGTAGCAAAAGTGTTGAATGCAAAGGGCAATCTGAGCAAAGTAGCCGAAGCTGGACTATTTAATCCTTGGATGGATATGTATAAAAAAGGCATTGGTACCCTCGCGTATCAGGATGCCTGGGGCTTATTTGACCAGGTAATCATTTCTAATGGATTGACTTCCAAGGAACAAACAGGTTATTACTACCAAAAAGCGGTGATCTTTAACAAAGAATTCATGGTGCAAAAAACAGGTAAATTCAGAGGCTATAGTAAACGCACTTGGGATGGTATAACCTACAATTATGGCTACAGCGATCACTTTCCGGTTTACATCATGTTGCTAAAAAAGGTGAACTAGTTTAACTAAAGGTTAAGTATATAAATAATGTACTTTCTTTTGCTTTAAAGTTTTATATAAAGTTTACTTTCGTGGCTAAAACCTTACAGGATATGAAGAAAATCTTTACACTTTTATCATTCACGCTTATAGTTGCACTAAGCGGCTATAGTCAGGCATTATTAACCGAACCTTTTAACTATACCGCAGATCCGGCTTTGGGTCTGGGCGTTCAAAGTGCAAGTGTTTGGACAAGATTAAATACGGGCGATTCAATATTGATTGAAGATGGAAGTTTAAGTTATCCAGGTTTTAGTGCATCATCAGGTAATAAAGTAAAATATGGTGGGGCTGGCTCTGAGTATTATAGAATTTTTGCTAGTCAAACAAGTGGTACTGTTTACTTTTCATTTTTGCTCAATGTACCTACTATTTCGCCAATGACAACAACAGGCGATTATTTCATAAGCTTAATTGAAACTGGATCAACAACCAACTATTACGGAAGATTATGGATGCGTTTAAGTGGAACAGGTTATAATGTTGGTATTAATGCAGCCAGTACAGCTGGTAATTTGGCTTGGTCTCCGACTATTCTGAATGCTGGAACTACTTATTTAATTGTTGGTTCTTTTCAAATTGTTAGTGGCACTGGCAATGACGTATCCAATATTTGGGTAAACCCATCTTCATTAGGTGGTGCCGCTCCTCTGGCAGATGCAACTTCTACGAATACCGGTGGTAATGATCCTGCTCTGGGACTTCAACGTGTAATCCTGAGGCAAGGAAGTGCTGCTTATGCTGGAACATTAGCTCTTGATGAATTAAGGATTGGAACAACTTGGGCAGATGTTACCCCGGCTATCGCTTCAGGGCCAGCATTATTTGCAAGTGGTGCAATTACTGGCCTCAATACTACTTTAGGCACAGCGTCCCCTTCGCAATCATTTAATTTGTCAGGCTCTGACCTTACAGGTGCCCCTGGTTCAATTACGCTTAATACTTCTTCTAATAATTTTGAAGTTTCTACCGATAATACTACATGGGATTTCTCTGCTACTGTTCCTTATTCTTCTGCTACTTTAGCTTCAACACCTATTTACGTTCGTTTAAGTGAAGATGTTGCAGCAGTTGGTCCGGTGAGTGGTACAGTATCTATAGCAGGTGCTGGAGCAACTACTATAAATATTAATGTAAGTGGAATCGCAACCGCACCAGCCCCCACCACACAGGCTTCAGATGTAGTAATTTCCAATATTCTCGATAATAGTTTTGATGTAAACTGGACCAATGGTAATGGTGCTGGCAGAATCCTAGTAGTAAGACAAACCGCTACTACTGCAGTAGCCCCTGCAGACGGAACTATTTACACCACCCCAACAAGTACAGGTTCAGGTAATGCTGTTTGGTACAGTGGCACTGGCACAGGGCCGATTACAGTTACCGGTCTATCGACGGGAACAAATTATACAGTACAGGTCTATGAATACAATGGTACCGCCGGAAACAGTAAATACAATGCAACCGCAGCAACCAATAACCCTGCAACAGCTTCTACAACAGGTATTTCTTCAACCATACAACAAGGATATTTTACCGCAGTAGCTGCTCCATTGTATGCAGGCAAGTCAACTTATAAATTACCAACTGTTTATGTAGCTACAGTAAGTGGTCTTGCTCCTAGTACCACTTATCGTTATTTTGGCCAAGCGGCGGCGGCAAGTGATTTCGGCACAACAAATACAGTTGCTGGCACACTTATTTTAAATGATTATACCATTTCTACTCCTTCTTTCTATACAGCTAGCACAGGTAGTTTATCCGCCGCTGGCTCTTATGGCAAGTTTACTACTGATGCAACTGGGAAATTTACCGGAACATTTGGTTTCTTCTCTTCAAGTAATACTAGATTTGATTCTGCTAAATTGATTTATCCTTCTTTGACTATAGGGCTGGATACAGGGGTATCTGCTATAAAATATCGCTTTGCACTTAATCAGTCAATTACGATGTTAACTTTTTCTTCAACAGGTCCAAATACCGCTTCTTTAATAAAAGGAACTTCAGCTGCATTACCCAACAATGTTGTAGCATTATGGAAAAGTGAAGACGGTAATTCAACGGTAGCGGCAAGACCGCTCAGTATGACGCTTGTTGAAAACAACGGAGCTACAAGTGCAATGAATGCTTTGTATGACGAAACGAATGGCAGTTGGAATACCCTTATTCCAAATGACCTTGCAAACGGGGTCAGATTAATTCAGCAATTTAATGTAGATGGTTCAGTAGTAGGATGTAATGCTGATGCAGACGGTGTATGGGGTGGCACTAATACTGTCAACCCTTCAACAGGAATTATTACTCCTCTTCAGATAAATAGTGCGGATGCTCCTCTGTCTGGCGGTGTTTGTTATAGCATCCTTCCAATCAGATTGGGAACTTTTGCTGTTCAAAAAACCGGTAACAACGCTAGCATTTTCTGGACCACAGAACAGGAAATCAACAGCAAAGAATTTGTGATCGAAAGAGCTACCAACGGTGGTACGTTCACCGCAATTGCTTCCGTAAGGGCAGCAGGCAACAGCGCAGGTAAACTTTCTTATAGCTTCACAGATAACGCACCAGCCAAAGGAGTACAATTGTACCGCTTACGTCTAGTAGATTTCGATGGCAAGTTTAGCAACTCTGCTACCAAGTCTGTATTGTTTGGCAATGCAGATGTGGTATTGGTTACACCAAATCCTGCTACTACTTTTGTAAACATCTACATGGGTAAAAACAACAACAATCTTTCTCAAATCATCGTTACCAGTGCCAACGGTAAGATGATCGAAAAAATAAACACAGCTGACCAAACCTATCAATTACAAACCAGCAACTATGCCAAAGGTTTGTACTTCATCAGCGTTGTAAGCGAAGGAAACAGCAGTACACAGAAAGTGATTATTCAGTAATCTTCGTTTTGTATGAAATTAAAAAGCTCCGAATTTTTTCGGAGCTTTTTTTATGCGTTTTAATCTTCAGCATTCACTCATTCAGTTCCATGGCTTCTACCAAATCCATATCCTCTTTTTGCAATATGGGCAAATTTTTAAACCTTAAAAATACATTGCCAGTGGTCATTACATCTTTCTGGCAATAAGTGGCAATGCGGCGAAGGCTGGCAGTACGTTCTGCGGCAGTACCAGACCAATACAATTCTCCCACCATGCTGCCATCTATATCATCTTTGGGCGATGGAATACCCAATGCTGCCGCCAGCAAACGAAGTGAAGTATAGTTTTTATAATCCCCAAAACGCCAATACTGAAACGTGTCGATGATGTTGGTTTCCCAGGGTTTCATATTTTGAAAATCTAAGTATCGTGGAATGGGCATGCCGTTAATAATTAGCCTTCGGCAAATAAAAGGAATATCAAATTCTTTGATGTTGTGCCCCGCAAAACACCATTTGTTGTTGATGCTTTCAATTTTTTGTACTGTATTGACAAAAGCCTGCAAGATCTTTTTTTCATCGTGTCCAAAAAAAGATTTCACCCGCATTCGCAGGTTTTCTTCTTTGGTAAAATATCCCATGCTGATACAGATGATTTTAGAAAATTCTGCCATTACGCCCGCACGTTTAGGGTAAAATTCCGAAGCAGTGATGCCATCGGGCACACTGTTTTTTACTTTGTCTTCCCAAAGTAATTTCCATTCTTCATTCAAGGATTCAAAATCGGGAGATACAGATGCTGTCTCAATATCAATGATGATCAGATCTTCGGGTCGGATGAGTTGCATGCTTCAAATTTTGGGTCAATATACAACATCCAATCAAAAATCAAAAGGGGGTAAATCCCCTCGATAGAACTCAATTTATTACAACAGAACATAGGCTTTTCTATTCCAGCAGCACATAAAAAACCCCGCTCTTTTCGGAACGGGGTTGTACAATATACTTGCTGAAAGCTTAGTCTTCGATTTTCATCTTACCCTTTGCTTTCGCCATTACTTCTTCAGCAACAGCGTTTGGCGCTGGTGCGTAGTGACTGAACTCCATGGTAGAAGTAGCACGACCAGATGACAATGAACGCAACTGGGTTACGTAACCAAACATTTCGCTCAAAGGAACTTTTGCTTTAATTACTTGTACACCATGTTTGCTATCCATACCTTCTAGCATACCACGTCTGCGGTTAAGATCACCTGTTACATCACCCATGTACTGATCGGGCGTTAAAACTTCCACTTTCATAATAGGCTCCAGTAACTGAGGCTTGGCTTTGCGGCCAGCTTCACGGTATCCTTGTTTCGCACACAATTCAAATGACATCGCATCAGAATCCACCTGGTGGAAAGATCCGTCTTTTACCACTACTTTCATACTCTCCATTGGATATCCTGCCAAAACACCAGTAGTCATCGAAGTTTCAAAACCTTTTTGAATGGCTGGTACAAATTCTTTTGGAATAGAACCACCAAACAAACCGTTCACAAACTGGAAACTGCTTTTACCGTCCATTTCTTTCAGGTAATCTTCATCAGCTGGTCCAATAGAGAAAACGATATCGGCAAATTTACCACGACCACCCGTTTGCTTTTTCAAAGTTTCACGGTGTTCGATGGTATTGTTGAACGACTCTTTGTAAGCCACCATCGGTGCACCCTGGTTCACTTCTACTTTAAATTCACGACGCATACGATCGATGATGATCTCCAAATGAAGTTCACCCATTCCACGCAAGATGGTTTGACCAGTATCTTCATCGGTATTCACACGAAGTGTAGGATCTTCTTCTACCAACTTCGCAATGGCCATACCCATTTTATCAACGTCTGCCTGAGTTTTAGGCTCAATGGCAATAGCAATAACTGGTTCTGGGAACGTCATGGCTTCCAAAACCACTGGGAATTTTTCATCACAAAGTGTATCACCCGTTTTGATGTCTTTAAAACCAACCGCTGCACCAATATCACCTGCTTCGATGAAATCAACTGGGTTTTGTTTGTTGGCATGCATCTGCATGATACGACTGATACGCTCGTTCTTTCCAGTACGGGTATTCAATACATAAGAACCAGAATCCAATCTACCGCTATATGCACGGAAGAACGCTAAACGACCCACAAATGGATCGGTCATGATCTTAAATGCCAAAGCAGCAAATGGTTCTTTTGAATCTGCTCTTCTCAATACTTCTTCACCATTGTCTGGGTTGGTACCAACTACGGCATCAATATCCAAGGGACCAGGCAAGTAACGTACTACTGCATCCAGTGCAGTTTGTACTCCTTTATTTTTGAAAGAAGAACCACACATCATTGGAATGATAGAGATATCGATGGTTGCTTTACGAATCGCCTCATGCATTTCTGCTTCGGTGATGGTATTTGGATCATCGAAGAATTTCTCCAACAACTTTTCATCATAATCTGCCACTGCTTCCACCAATTCCTGACGGTATTGCTCTACTTCTTCTTTCATATCCTCTGGTATAGGCACTTCTTTGAAAGTCATTCCCTTATCTTCTTCGTTCCAAACGATTCCCTTCATGGTAATCAAATCTACCACACCTTTAAAATTATCTTCAGCACCAATTGGCAACTGCAACGGAACTGCTTTCGCGCCCAACATTTCACGAACTTGCTTTACCACGTTCAGGAAGTCGGCACCACTGCGGTCCATTTTGTTTACAAACCCAATACGGGGTACTTTGTAACGATTGGCCTGGCGCCAAACGGTTTCACTCTGTGGTTCTACACCAGATACAGCGCAAAACAAAGCCAGCAAACCATCCAATACACGGAGTGAACGTTCTACTTCTACAGTAAAATCCACGTGACCCGGAGTATCAATGATATTGAATTTGTATTGTTTGGTATCGGGTACTTTTTGACCCTGCACCATCGGAAAATTCCAAAAACAGGTGGTAGCAGCAGAAGTAATGGTAATACCTCTTTCCTGCTCTTGTGCCATCCAGTCCATGGTTGCACCACCATCGTGTACTTCCCCGATTTTGTGGTTTACACCGGTGTAATAAAGAATACGCTCGGTAGTAGTGGTTTTACCGGCATCAATGTGCGCGGCAATACCAAAGTTGCGTTGATAACGTAAATCTGCCATTGTTTGATTTATTTAAAATTTGTATTTAAAACGTTGATTTTTTTGGAGGCCAGCAGCTAATCTATTTTCATCTTTGCTTGCGTCGCACTCTTTTACTTTTTCTATTCTATTCAGCGGGCATCCGTATTGCTGTATATAGTTTCCCCTGTAGTGTGATACGAATTTTTCGGTCGTACCAGGGAGTTGATATGTTGTTTATGCTCTCATATAATGCTAAATCGTTTGACGCCATCCTATATTGCAAAAGCATTTAGCGCCGCAAAGGTAATCCTTTAGTATATTATTTCCAATAAATTCCTTTAATACTGTTTCAATTAAACATATACCTTATCATTACTGTCCGCGATAATTCTGTAGCAGCTATTTTTAAAAGATTTACGATAGAGTAAGTGCCCCTTTTTACCAGACAATTTTATTTAGAGCATAATCATTTTTAATAAGGTTCATTTTACTTTCATAGGGTGTATCATTACCTAGTAATTCGTGTGGTCTACTGTGATTATACTCCTCTATCCACTCTTCAGTTAGTACTCTTACTTCGTTAAGATCAAAGAACAGATAAGCATCAAAGATAGTTTCACGATAGAGTCAATTTTGCGTTCAATGTATCCATTTTGCATAGGTTTTTCTGGTAGGATAAACTGATTGTTAATTCCTTTATCTACGCTCTATAAATAGAAATCCTTAGAAGTAAACTCAGTTATAGCTATTACCTGCAATTCTGCTAGATACATAAGTCGCCTCCTGCACTTAAACCAAAGGCTAGTAGAGCATCTGAAAAGCCTTTAATAGGATCATCGCCACATTGCCATCAGGATCCATGCAGCTAATAGGATTGTTCCTATTGTTTACATAAGTGTTTTCTATAAAGCTATTCTCCTCTAAAGGGTTCTATGCCAAACCATCTACCCAATCGGTCTTCATACATTCTATATTCAGTACTATAAGCATTACCCTCATCATATACGTCGCTATCTTTTTCCATCCCATTAAACCCATAACGGTATCAGCCATTTCAAATAAAAAACCACCATCTCAAAGATGGTGGTCGTATAAAGAGGTATTATTAGATTATACTTTAAAATGCGCAAACGCTTTGTTTGCTTCAGCCATACGATGGGTGTCTTCTTTCTTTTTGTAAGAAGCACCTTCACCCTTACTTGCTGCAACAATTTCATTGGCCAACTTGTCTGCCATGCTACGTCCGTTTCTTTCGCGGCTGTAACGTACCATCCATTTGATGCTCAAAGACACTTTTCTGTCTGGGCGAACCTCCGCAGGAATTTGGAAGGTAGCACCACCGATACGGCGACTGCGAACTTCTACTCCGGGAGTAATGTTGGTCAAGGCTTTTTTCCATACTTCGTATCAAATATTGAAAGCTCCACTTTTTTTACCTTCCCACATCAGGTTGTTCACAAAACGTGTTACCAGTTTGTCGTTAAACTTTGGATCTGGTGCTAGAGGGAGTTTTTTGGCTTGTGCTTTACGCATTGTTCTTTTATTTTAAGTCTTAGTACTTTTTAATAAATACTATATCCTGTTATATATTATTTTTTTGCTCTTTTTGTTCCGTATTTACTGCGACTTTGTTTGCGGTCTTTTACACCGGCAGTATCCAAACTACCACGAACGATGTGATAACGTACACCTGGCAAATCTTTTACCCTTCCACCACGGATCAATACGATACTGTGTTCCTGCAAATTGTGGCCTTCACCTGGGATGTAGGCAATTACCTCAATCTTATTGGTCAAACGAACTTTTGCTACTTTACGCAAGGCTGAGTTAGGCTTCTTTGGAGTGGTGGTATATACCCTGGTACATACACCTCTGCGTTGTGGACAAGCATCCAGTGCTCTAGACTTGCTTTTCGCCTTAATAATTTCTCTTCCTTTTCTTACTAATTGTTGAATAGTTGGCATTAATTAACCTTTTTTTTCGGACGGCAAAGGTAGGCATAATGATTTAATAAAGAAACAGATTTCGAAAAAATATTCCAGTTTTTTCAAAAAATAATACAAAAACCGCCTTCAGGGCGGTTTTTGCTTTCAGTTTAAGCATTATTCGGTTAAATTTTAACCATCCACTGGTGGTTGTCTGCTCTTTTGCCGTATCGAATGTCGTTCAATCTGTTTTTGATTTCTGGGGCCGTTTGCCACTGGTTTACATCGAACTCCATAACATAGTCTTTGTAGCGCAGTTCCTTTATCATCGAAATGGTAGCTGCTGTGCCGGTTCCGAAAACTTCGTACAACAATCCTGCTTTGTGGGCAGCTATCACATCGTCGATGGATAACAAACGTTCTTCAACCTGAAAGCCCATTTCTTTTAATAATGTGATCACACTGTCGCGGGTAACACCTGCTAAAATCGTTCCCTGCTCTAAGGCCGGCGTAATGGCTGTGTTGCCTATGATGAAAAACACGTTCATGGTTCCACATTCCTGCACATATTTATGCTCATGAGCATCAGTCCACAATACCTGATCGTAGCCTTTCTTTTTGGCTTCTGCTGTGGCAAACATGGCTGCTCCATAATTACCGGCTGCTTTGGCTCCTCCTACTCCGCCTGGAGCAGCACGAACGTATTGTTCTTCTACATAAATACGCATGGGCGAAGCGTAATAAGGGCCAGTAGGGCTCAAAATGATCATGAACTTGTACTTTTCGCTGGGCTTAACACCAATCATTTCATCGGTACTAAACATAAATGGGCGGATGTACAAAGAGTGATCGGGCATTGATGGAATCCAATTGGCATCCATGTTGATGAGCAACTTCATACCCTCCATAAAAATATCTTCCGGAATTTCTGGCATCTGCATTCTGGCAGCAGAAATATTAAAACGTTTGTAGTTGTCATGAGGTCTGAAGATAAATGCTTCTCCTGCTTCATTTTTATAGGCTTTAATGCCTTCAAAAATTGCCTGACCGTAGTGAATGGCAGCCATCGAAGGCTCCATCAGCAAGGGTTGGTATGGTTTTATTTCTGGAGTCTTCCATTCTCCATCTTCGTAATCTACCTCCAGCATGTAGTCGGTAAAGTATTTTCCAAAAGGGATATTTTCTAAATTGATGTCTTTTAGTTTACTCCTTTCTATTTTGGTAATATTAAAATCGGCGGCTGCAATCATATTCATTAATTTTACTACAAAGAAACGAAAAAAAAAGCCAGTAAAGGCAGGTTCTATGAGTTTAGACAATATTCAACTTAGCACAATTATAGTACAGGATATGTACAAGAAAACCCTAGTACAATTAGATAATGTACAATCTTCTTCGCCTAAAAAAGACCTAGGTAATATTCCTTTTTTAGGCAAAAACGAAAGAAACATATTGATTGTAGTGAATGAAGAAAATGCCCCCTACCTGCCCGATGAAGATTTAGCTTTATTAATGGGCATTTTAACCGCCTGCAAATTAAGCATGTCAGATGTAGCTATCGTGAATGCGCATCAAAACAACAACATAGGATATATCATTCTGATGCAAAACTTCAGCCCAACTTTGGTATTGTTGTTTGGTATTCAACCAGTGCAACTCGATTTTCCTTTACAGTTTCCCAATTACCAATTACAGCGCTACAACCACCAAACCTATATCAGCTCTCCTGCAATCAGTTTATTGGCGGCCAATGTGGAAATGAAAAAGCAATTGTGGACTTCCCTTCAACAATATTTTTTCAACTAAATGATGGAATGTATGTCCACAAAAAACAAACTCATTTTTGCCAGCAACAACCAACATAAAGTAAACGAAATAAAACATATCCTTGGAGGTATTTTTCAAGTAGTATCACTAAAAGAAGCGGGCATTGATATCGATATTCCGGAGCCACACGAAACGCTGGAAGAAAATGCAACTGAAAAATCGACGGTTATTTTTGCCTTAACCGGAATGGATTGTTTTAGTGAAGATACCGGGCTCGAAGTAACTGCATTGGATGGTGCGCCCGGCGTAAAAAGTGCGAGGTATGCGAGCGGTGAAAACTATACAGACAACAACCACAAATTATTGGTTGCACTGGATGGAATTGAAGACAGGTCTGCACAATTCAGGACCGTCATTTCTTTGATACTGAATGGTAAGGAATATCAGTTTGAAGGCATTTGCAAAGGCAGCATACTCACCCAAAAAAGAGGAACCGAAGGCTTTGGATACGACCCATTATTCGTACCATTGGGCGCAGATAAAACTTTTGCAGAAATGTCGATAGATGAAAAATCGATTTACAGCCATCGCAAAAAAGCAACCTTACAATTCATACAATTTTTAACATCTACGCATGGCCAGAGTTAAGATTACTATTCCTGAAAAATGGTTGTTTGATTGTACCATTCCGGTTAGAATTGCAGACATCAATTATGGACAACACCTCGGCAATGATGCACTGGTGAGCATGCTGCATGAAGCCAGGGTGCAATGGCTACAGGCTTTGAATTATAGCGAATTAAATATTGAAGGTATGGGGCTTATCATGGCCGACCTGGCAGTGATGTATAAAAACGAATCTTTTTATGGAGACCTCCTGCTATTCAAACTTTATATGGGAGAAACGTCGGCGGTAAGTTTTGAGTTGGTATATGAAGTAATGAACCTACAACAAAAACAGATTGCCATTGCTAAAACGGGCATGGTTTGTTTTAATTATGCACTCAAAAAAGTAAGCGCTCTACCCCTCCCCTTTCTTCAAAAGATTGGGGTTGAATAACGATATGCATTTTTATAAAAATACACCCTTACAACACTGCTCTACTCACCGTTCCAAATTTTCCAGTTTTCTTCTGCCTGCAACAGCAGCATTTCAAAACCGTTTTTGGTAGTGGCATTTTTTTGCGCTCCTTCATGTAAGAATGCCGTTACTGCTGGCTTATAAATCAAGTCATATAAATAATGTTGCGGAGTAATGGCATGGTAAGGCAAAGATGGTTTGGATGTTTCATCGGGACTCATTCCTAAAGGTGTACAGTTGATCAGGATGGTATGTTCTAGCATTATTTGCTCCGTAACATCTTCATAAGAAA
>JBIIPY010000104.1:0-9056 GCA_044342365.1 Ferruginibacter sp.
ATAGCCTACGACGCATTGGTGAACGCAACGGGTGAAAAAAGCACCGATTTACTAGAGAGCATCAAAGCTTCCTACGAACAAAATATTACAGATGAGTTTTTACAGCCCATCATCAACAGCCAGTTAAATGAAACCAGGATACAGGAGGGTGATGCAGTCATAAGTTTCAACTTCAGAACAGATCGTTGCAGGGAAATCACAGAAGTGCTTACGCAACAGGCATTCCCTGAGTATGAAATGAGTCCGCTTTTTCTTCATTTTACCACTATGACCTTGTACGATCATGCGTATAAAAATGTTCAAATTATTTTTGAAAAAGACAACCTCAATGATACACTGGGCGAAGTGTTGAGCAAACATGGTAAAACACAACTTCGGATGGCAGAAACAGAAAAATATCCGCATGTCAGTTTCTTTTTTAGTGGCGGTAGAGAAATTCCTTTTGAAGGTGAAACCCGCATTATGGTACCCTCTCCAAAAGTGGCTACCTACGATTTGCAACCAGAAATGAGTGCACATGAAGTGTGCGAAAAAGCTATTAAAGCCATTGAAGATGATAGCCCAGATTTTATTTGCCTAAATTTTGCCAATGCAGATATGGTGGGTCATACCGGCGTATGGGAAGCAGTGATTAAAGCAGTGGAAACAGTAGATATTTGTGTAGAAAAATTGGTGACAGCGGCATTGGCAAAAGAATATTGCGTTTTTTTAACTGCCGATCATGGCAATGCCGATTATGAAATTAATGAAGATGGTACACCTAACACCGCACATACGCTTAATAATGTTCCACTTTTTATCATTGATAACCGTTGGAAAGGAAGTGTAAGCCCAGGAAAGCTGGGAGATATTGCACCTACTATTTTAACAATGATGAATCTACCCATTCCAGTAGCAATGACGGGCCAGGTATTAATTTAAGAATAACCTTAATAACAGCATATGAAAAAGGTATTAAAAACAATCGGAATTGCCTTATTGGTAATTTTAGTATTGGTTCAGTTCTATCCCAGGCCCACCAAAAACATTGGGCTGGCCAGCAATGATATCAGCGTTTCTCATGTGGTTCCCACAGCTGTAAAAGAATTACTGAACACTTCTTGTTACGACTGCCACAGCAATACCACAGTGTATCCATGGTATGCTAACATTCAACCCGTAGCATGGTGGTTAAACGAGCATGTAGTGGATGGCAAAAAAGAACTCAATTTTTCAGAATTTGGCAATTACAATTTGGCCCGTCAGTTTCACAAGTTGGAAGAAGTAACAGAAGTGATTGAAACAAATGAAATGCCGCTGCAATCCTATACCATTATTCATGGTGATGCCAAACTTTCTCCGGAAGAAAAACAGGTGTTGTTGACTTGGGCTGCCGACCTTCGACAAACAATGAAAAATAAGTATCCTGCAGACAGTCTCATCAGAAAAAAGAAATGACCATTCGTAGCAAACCCATTGCATTTTTAATAAGTCTACTCTTGCTGCAAAATGTTTCCTTTTCCCAAAAAAAAGAAGCTGTTGCAGATAGCCTCCGTCATGCGTTGAATCTTGTCGAGTTGGTACTTTCTGTAAGTAAGTGGGAGCAAAACAAAAATGAAATTCCCCAAAAGATCATCGAAATCAATCAAAAAACGATCATTAGAAACAACCCCCAAACAAGTGCCGACATGATGTCGCAAACAGGCGCGGTATTTGTACAAAAAAGTCAGCTCAGTGGCGGAAGCCCTATGATACGTGGCTTTGCTACTAACAGGGTGTTGATGGTGGTTGATGGCGTTAGAATGAACAATGCCATTTACAGAAGCGGTAATTTGCAAAATATCCTCAGCATCGATCCCCAAACGCTTCAAAAAGCTGAAGTAGTTTTTGGGCCTGGCGCCATTATCTATGGCAGCGACGCCATTGGTGGGGTGATGGATTTTCATACGATAGAACCGCTTTTTTCATCCACTCAAAAAACGATGTTCAAAGCCAATATCATGACCCGGTATGCCAGCGTTAACCACGAAAAAACCATACACGGCAATGTGAATGTTGGTGGAAAAAAATGGGCAATATTTAGCGCAGTCACTTACAGTGATTTCGATGATTTGAAAATGGGTAAACGGGGAGGCCACGAAAGTTATCTTCGTAAGAATTATATTCAGCGTATAGGCGGTACCGATAGTATCTTGGAAAACAAAAATCCACTCGTTCAAAAATTCAGTGGGTACGAACAATTGAATTTGTTGCAGAAATTTAAAGTAATCATTTCTGAACATCTCTACTTCCAATATGGCTTTCATTTTTCGCAAACCGGTACTGCTCCGAGATACGACAGGTTGTTGCAGGTTCGTAACAATCGACTTCGATTTGCAGAGTGGAATTATGGGCCCATGATATGGAGGATGCAACATGCAAATTTAGTACACACCAAAAAGAATTTTATTTACGATGAAGCCCGGTTCACCGCTGCCTACCAGCGCTACAATGAAAGCAGGATTGACAGAAGTTACAGGAGCAATAACCGAAACATTCAGTCAGAAAAAGTGGCGGCTTTTAGTATCAACTGGGATGCTTTTAAAACCATGGGAAAATCTGAATTATTTTACGGAATAGAGTGGGTAAACAATAAAGTAGGTTCGGTGGGTTTGAAGGAAAACATCAGCACAGGAAACAGTGTGCCATCGCTAAGCCGATACCCCGATGGAAGCCTTTGGAGCAGTGCAGGCTTATACATCAGTCACAAAAGAAATACTGGTAAAAAATTTACGATGCTACAAGGTTTGAGATGGAGTAGCAATAGGCTTTCTGCTAATTTTGATACCAGCTTTATGGCCTTCCCGTTTCTGGCCACCCATATTAAGGAAGCATCGCTTACTGCCAATCTGGGATGGGTGTACCGTGCAAAACCCGGGTTACAATTCAATGCCAATTTTTCTACTGGTTATAGAATGCCCAATATTGATGACATAGGTAAACTGTTTGAAACAGCACCAGGCCTTGTAATTGTTCCCAATCCAAATTTGAAATCAGAATATGCCTACAATGCAGAACTGGGCGTTAGATACCAACGAGGCAACATTGGTAGCGTAGAAATCAACGGATTTTATACCAGATTAAACAATGCCATCGTAAGAAGGCCTTTCAAATTTAATGGCGCTGATAGCATCAACGTCGGAGGAGGAAACAACGCAGTAGAAGCCTTGCAAAATGCGGCATTTGCTACTGTTTACGGAATTCAAACCATGTTCTCCATTAAACTTCATCAACAGGTAACCTTGCTCAACTTTGCCAACTGGATTGCAGGAAAGGAAACAGACGACAATAAAAATGATCAGGTTCCATTGAGGCATGCCCCACCCTTTTACGGCAATATCCAACTCAAATATGAAAAAGGCAAGTTGTCGGCAACCGCTTTCATAGAATACAATGCTGCAGTTAGCTACGATAATTTAGCCCCCTCAGAAAGGGCCAAAATAGATATTTATGCCAAAGATGGCAATGGCAATCCATATGCTCCCAATTGGTACACTGTGAACTTAAGAACTGCATATCAATGCAATACAAAAACTGTTTTCACATTATCTTGGGAAAATATCAGCAACCAACAGTACCGGCCCTACTCATCGGGTATCGTAGCAGGTGGCAGTAATTTGATGATCAGTTTTAGAACTTGCCTCTAACGCCAAAGTCTATCAGCGTTTCGAAAGCTTCCTGTTCCTGTTAAATTTTAAAAATAGGTGCCAAAGCAGCGGGTGTTGGCAATATTTTGTCTATATTGGGAGGGTAAAAATGTATACGCTTATGACCGAAGAGCAAATGCTTATTGGGTGTAACAAAAACAACGCAACAGCGCAGGAAGAATTGTACCATCGGTTCAGTCCTAGAATGCTGGGTGTTTGTTATCGATTTGCCAAGAACAGAGAAGATGCCGAGGATATGTTGCAGGAAGGTTTCATCAAAGTTTTTACCCAACTACATCAGTACAGAAATGAAGGTGCGCTGGAAGGCTGGATCAGAAGAATTGTGGTGCATACCTGCATCAACGTTCTGAAGAAAAATAAAAAATTTGCCGATAGTGTAGACATCATGCATGCCAATGGAATTCGTATCAAAGAAGATATGATACCTTCTATTATGCAAGCCAAGCAGGTGGTAGAATGTATAAGACTACTTCCTCTTGGCTACAGAACTGTATTGAATTTATATGCTATTGAAGGATTTTCTCACAAGGAAATTGGCGACTTACTAGAAATTGGTGAAAGCACCAGTCGCAGTCAGTACACCAGAGCGAAAGCCATGTTGGAAGACATCCTAACAAGAAAAAACATTATTCCTAAAAATCGTAAAAACGACCTTGGAGCAGCGGCTGGATCCTGATCCCCGTTTTTCCATGCTTACCAAAATCAAAAGCTGTTGTGAAAGAGATGGAACACAATTTTTACAGAGACGAATTTGAACAAATGCTCAGGGATACCACTGATGATTTCAGAATGTATCCTCCCAGAAAAGTATGGCACAGCCTTTACAATAATTTTCATCCAGACCGAAAATGGCCATCACTCGCCGTATCGCTCATTTTATTAGCTGCCATTCTCTATATTGGCATCACCAATAACAACTCTATCAACAAAGAGAGAAATACATTGTCTGACAATATTTCTACCAAACCCTTGCTCGCTCAAAATCAATTGTTATACCAACCTGCCAATGTAGCTGTTCGCAGAAGTCAGGATACAAAAATACCTTATACGGCACCCGAAACAACAGTGGCCATTGAATTGAATGAACCACCGGTGGATCAACATTTATATACAGCAATATCCGTTTCAAATGCAGTAGAAAGCTCCTTGTTAACCACGTTTACCACTACCAATTCTAGCAACGTTTTAGAACAAGAAACCATTGCAACAAGCACTCAACAGCACCATGGCTACTCTACACAAAACAACGTTAGTGTTGCAGCACCTGATTATCATCAACAGCCAGCAAGCACTTCTAAAAAGAACATCAACATTTCGTCTAATGCTGGCAATGTTCTTATAAAAGAAAACGAACACATAGCTCAAAACAGTTTAACAGACAACGACCTAGCTAAGGTTTCCAATAACAAATCAACCGCAGATCTATTGTTAAGCAAACCACAAATAGATGAAAAAGCATGGATAGAAGATTATGCCTTTCACAACAAGCGGAATAATGCTAAATGGAAAAATAAACTTTCCATGCATTTTTACATTACCCCTTCTGTAGGTTATAGAACAAGGTTTAAGAACAATGATTTTGAACCCAGCTTTGGTCTGTTGCAACGCCTATCTCCTGTTACCGATGCTGAAGTGGTAACACAACAATCTGCACTTAATATTGAAGCGGGTTCGGCTGTCATTAAAGAAATGAGCAAACGATGGAGGCTGAAAGCAGGCATACAATTCAATTACAGCAATTATATTACATACGCCCACAAGCTGCAACACCCAGGGCAAACAACAGTTTTACAGAATAACCTCAATTCTGGAGGATTGATGCCCGTTTCTTACAGCAGCAATTACGGTAATGTTTTGGGTGAGAACGAGAGCCAGCTCAACAATAGTTCTGTACAGCTATCGATACCCATTGGTGTAGATTATAAATTGATGGGGAATGGAAAAGTGAATTGGTACGCCGGGGCCAGCTTACAACCAGGCTTTATTTTAGATGGCAATGCCTATTTGATTTCTGCAGATTACAAACATTTTGCTGAAGACAGAAGTTTGTTGAGAAGTTTTAATGTAAACAGCTCATTAGAAACCTTTGTAAGCATCAAGGCCCCATCAGGAACTATGATCAACTTAGGCCCTCAACTTAGGTATCAACTGATGTCTACCCACACCAAACAATACACTTATACCGAAAAATTATACAACATCGGATTTAAGATTGGCATTACTAAGAAATTGTAATCAATATAATTTTACAAGATAGGGGGCGCAGTTTTACCAATTGCACCTTTTTTCCAAAAACAAGAGCTACACAAGGCTTCCTTTAAGCCCTGGTTTGTGTATGTCCCTCTACATGCGTTTTAAAATTATATCAACCGAAAAATCTACCTGGTTCCTACTGCAGAATCGTTATTACATCTTAATTAGATTAATTTTGCAAGAAAATTCTCAAAATCGGATACATGAAAAAACTGATTAGCATACTGTTCATAAGTATTTCCCTGCAAGCTTGTAACCAGAAGAATAAAAATGAAAACCCACCCGCTGCAACAGAGGAACACCTATCATTTTTTCCGGTAACGAGTTATATCAAAGGCCAAATAACGGAGATCACTACCTATGGTTGGGCTCCTGTACAATACGATCTTCGCTCCAGCAAAAAAGACTCAATATGGCTCAAAGCATCTGCGTTAGACACCGTGTTTAAGGAATTTTTAGCGCCAGTAATAGACAGTACCAACCTTATTGATACATATGATGAAAGCAAATTTGCAGACCAAACTATCGACGCTTTTACCTTCACCTACACCCCTAAAAATGAAACCGATACCACCCTTGTTATAAAAAGGTGGGATGTTTACATCAGCACCAAAACCAACAAAGTGCAAAGGGTGTTTATTGTAAAAAGAGCAGGTAAAAAAGAATTGCAGCTTACCTGGCAAAACGATGAATGGTGTACAATTAGAACCATCGGAGAAGATACCAATGGTAAATTGGTGGTAGAAAAAGAAGCATTGATTAAGTGGAAATACGATTAACGACATGACAGCGCAAGAATTTTCAAGTATAGCACCCAGCATTCCAACTTTGCCCGGTATTTACAAATATTATGATGCAGAGAGCAGATTGATCTATGTGGGCAAGGCCAAACATTTACGCAAAAGGGTGAGTAGTTATTTCAGCAAAACTTTACAGAGTTACAAAACAATGGAGTTGGTGAGCCGAATCTGCAAAATTGAATTCACGATAGTAAACAGCGAACAAGACGCTTTTTTGCTGGAGAACTCGCTTATCAAAGAATACCAACCGCTCTTCAACATCAATTTAAAAGATGACAAAACCTATCCATACATTGTTGTAAAAAATGAAGACTTTCCAAGGGTATTTTTTACTAGAAAAAAAATAAAAGATGGTTCTCAATATTTTGGTCCATACACTTCTGTAGGCAAAGTGCGCGACATATTGGATGTGATCAAACAAAACATTCCGCTCAGAACCTGTAAACTACCACTTACACCTGCCAACATCGAAAAGAAAAAATTCAAGGTTTGCTTGGAATATCATCTCGGCAACTGCAAAGGACCCTGTGAAGGATTACAATCATTAGAAGATTATGACGGTGGGATACAACAACTCAAACATATTCTAAAAGGCAATATCAGTCCGGTATTACAATATTTTAAGCAACAGATCAGGTGGCATGCCCAACAAATGGAATTTGAAAAGGCCGCCATCTACCAATCTAAAATAGAGCACTTACAACAGTACCAGTCAAAATCTGCCGTGGTAAATACCAGCACGGGTACTATTGATGTGTTTAGTATTATTGAAGAAGGTGACCAGGCTTTTGTGAATTACTTGGCAGTGAGCAATGGCAGCATTATTCAAACAAAAACCATTATCCTGGTAAAGAAGCTGGAAGAAACCGCAGCAGAGGTATTGTTGTTTGCGGTAGCTACCCTTCGGGAGACCTTTGAAAGCGAAGCCAAAGAAATCATTGTTCCATTTTTGATAGCGTATCCCGAAATGGATATTACTGTAACCGTTCCGAAAGCGGGCGACAAGAAAAAATTATTGGACCTGTCCCAAAAAAATGCTGATTATTTTTTGAAAGATCTGGAGGAGAAAAAAATACTTCGGTTAGAAGATAAAACAGCTGATGAAAAGATACGGGTGTTGCAGCAGATGCAGGTAGACCTCCAATTGGGAGAAGTGCCATTACACATTGAATGTTTCGATAACTCCAATTTCCATGGTAGTTACCCGGTAGCGGCAATGGTGTGTTTTAAAAATGGGGAACCGAGTAAAAAAGATTACCGTCATTACAATATCAAAACGGTTACAGGCATCAACGACTTTGCCAGTATGAGTGAAGTGGTTTTAAGGCGATACCAACGTCTTCTAGCGGAGAATGCTGCACTACCTCAGCTTGTGATCATTGATGGCGGTAAAGGCCAACTAGGGGCGTCATTAGAAAGTATACAAGCATTGGGTCTAATTGGACAGATGACACTGGTAGGACTGGCAAAAAACAAAGAGGAACTCTTTTTTGCTGGTGACACACAATCACTTCAATTAGCCTGGGAAAGCGAATCCTTAAAATTGATTAGAAGAATAAGGGATGAGGTACATCGTTTTGGCATCACATTTCACAGAAACAAGCGCAGTAAAGGCACTTTCAGCAATGAATTGGAGTGCATTAAAGGTATTGGCAAACAGACTGCCACGATGTTATTGAAAGAATTCAGATCAGTTACAAGAATCAAAGAAAAGTCGTTGGATGATTTATCTGCTGTAATTGGGGAGCAAAAAGCCAAAATTTTGATGAAGGGGCTTGGGATGGAGGCATAAAAAAGGGCCAGTATAAAAATACAGCCCCGCTTTAAAATCCAATATCCTATGAAAAACCGACACAAAATTAACGGTATAGATTTCTACAAACAATACCGCATTAGTGGTATTATACAACTATTATGATCTGTTAACAAGGGGACATAAAAAAGGGCCAGTATAAAAATACAGCCCCGCTTTAAAATCCAATATCCTATGAAAAACCGACACAAAATTAACGGTATAGATTTCTACAAACAATACCGCATTAGTGGTATTATACAACTATTATGATCTGTTAACAAGGGGACATAAAAAAGGGCCGGTATAAAAATACAGCCCCGCTTTAAAATCCAATATCCTATGAAAAACCGATACAAAAGTAACCGATAAAACAAGCTGAAGCAATACGCTTTTAAGGGTATAAACAAGTAATTTTTTATACCAATGTGATTTATATAATATGCCAATATTTTATAAATCTTATCCCGAATGCTTTCGGGAGTAAATGCCGATGGTATCAAACAAATAGTACAATGAGGCGAT
>JBIIPY010000058.1:0-18079 GCA_044342365.1 Ferruginibacter sp.
TTATAAATCTTGCAGTGGTAAATGCCGATGGTATCAAACAAATAGTACAATGAGGCGATAGCCGATATTGGACTATATTGTTTGTCCAATCGGTATTATTAACATATAGAGCCGCATTTCGTTGAATTTGATGAATCCTTGTTGAAAAAATTTCCCATTTGAAAAAAAACAACCTGCATTTATTCCGCCACGCCATGCTAAAAAATCAAGATTTGGTTTGCTACTTCGAAATGCGCGGCTTTTTCTTTATTTACTTTTTTTATTGTTTTTGGGGTGATGGACACAGATATAAAATAAGTTTTTATTTTTTTAAAATCATATACCCCGATTAAGCACAGGTTTACAACACAGAAATACTTATTTATTAAAACATTCTCTTTAATTTACAGCATGAGAAAAATCTGCTTAATTCACTGCTTTGCTGCTTTGTTATTTACTGCCAATGCACAACAACTAAATTACTATCTGCCAGAAGGCATTCAATACAACCCTGCCATCCCAACACCTGCTAGTGTCATTCATCATGAAGTAGGTGAATGGCACATTACACACGACAGGTTGGTAAACTATATGCAGGCCATTGCACAATCGGCACCCGAAAGAGTAAAAATAGAAACCATGGGTTTTACCTATGAGCAGCGGCCACAAGTATTACTCATTATTACCTCCAAAGAAAATCATAGTAGACTGGAGCAAATTCGCCAGCAGCACCTGTTGTTATCGGATCCT
Source organism: Ferruginibacter sp. (assembly GCA_044342365.1). Classification (GTDB taxonomy): domain Bacteria; phylum Bacteroidota; class Bacteroidia; order Chitinophagales; family Chitinophagaceae; genus Ferruginibacter. Next base: position 730 of record JBIIPY010000058.1, read on the forward strand.
GCTAAATCAGCATCGGCCGATATCAGCAAAATGCCAATTGTATTGTATATCGGTCATTCTATACACGGCAACGAGCCCAGTGGAAGCAATGCTGCATTACTAACAGCGTACCATTTGGCAGCAGCACAGGGGGTAGCTATCGAGGAATTATTGAGCAATACAGTGATCTTATTCGACCCATCATTTAACCCGGATGGTTTGCAACGTTTCTCAACTTGGGCCAATCAGCACAAAAGTAAAAACCTGGTCACCGATCCAGCTAGTAGAGAGTTCAATGAAGTGTGGCCAGGCGGAAGGTTCAATCATTATTGGTTCGATCTTAACCGCGATTGGTTGCCAGGTGTGCATCCAGAAAGCAGAAACCGCATAAGCCTATACCATAAGTGGAAACCAAATATCTTAACAGACCATCATGAGCAAGGCAGCAACGCCAGCTTCTTTTTTCAACCAGGCGTGCCATCAAGGGTTAACCCGCTAACACCTGCTAAAAACATGGAACTAACAGAGAAGCTTGGACTTTTTCATGCCAAACAATTGGATAAAATTGGCTCTCTTTATTTTACGAAAGAAAACTACGATGATTTCTATTACGGCAAGGGGTCTACCTTTCCAGACATCAACGGCGCAGTAGGCATTTTGTTTGAACAAGCTTCTAGTCGTGGTCACGCACAAGAAACGTCAAATGGTATTTTGCGTTTTCCGGCCACCATCAAAAACCAGTTTGTAACGGCCCTTTCTACTTTAGAAGGCGCATTGGCATTGAGAACAGAATTCCTGTCGTTCCAAAGAGATTTCTACAAACAATCTACCAATGCTACTGGCGGTTATATTTTTGGCGATAAAAATGATCGAGCAAAAACAGCTTTGTTCATAGAAATGATGTTGCGCCATGGCATCGAAGTAAAGGAATATGTAGGATCTACTGATGCGGAGTTCGAAAAAGGGACTACCTACACCGTTGCGCTCAATCAACCTCAACAAGTATTAATCAAAGCCATTTTCGACAAGCAACTAACGTTTACGGATAGCCTATTTTATGATATCTCTAGTTGGACGATGCCACTCGCATTTGGAATTCCCTCTAAACAAACCAGCGCGTTAAATGCAGGCGGTTTACTTACAGCAGCCCCCGCATTGAAGGGCAGTGTTAAAGGCGAAAAATCTGAGTACGCCTATCTGATGGAATGGGATGAATTTTATGCCCCCAAAGCGTTGTATGAATTGCAGCAAAAAGGATTGATTACAAAAGTAGCCACTAATAAAACTACGATCAAAACAGCTGCGGGTGAAACCAAACAGTTTGATTATGGTTCTATTTTGATACCCGTAAAAATGCAGTCTGTAGCGTCTGATGCATTATACGATATCTTACAAACAACAGCGCAAAAAAACGGGATAACATTTCATGCGATGCAAAGCGGTGCTGCTACAACAGGAAGCGATTTGGGCAGTAGCAAATTTATTTCGCTCCAAAAACCTTCGGTAGCCATGATCGTAGGTTCTGGCGTGTCGGCGTTAGATGCAGGGGAAGTATGGCATTTACTCGATCAAAGAATGAATATCCCTTCTACGCACTTGGATGCGACGGCCTTTAACCGTGCCGATGTTTCTAAATACAATTGCATCATCATGGTGTCTGGCAACTACGGCGAACTCAACAAAGAAAAATTGAAAGCATGGGTGCAAGCAGGCGGTGTTTTAATTTTAGAAGAGGATGCTGTTGTGTGGGCTTCTCAAAATGGCATTAGTACCGTAACCGTAAAAAGGGCCAAAAATCCTGCAGACAGCGCTGCCCGTATTACATATATTCAAAGAGAACAAATTGAAGGCGCGCAACAAATGAACGGGGCCATATTTGGTGCGGAAGTAGATCTCTCCCACCCGCTTGCTTATGGCTACAACCAGTCCACCGTATCAATGTTTAAAGGCAACAAAGTATTTTTAGAAAAAAGCAAGAATCCTTATGCTTCTCCTTTTCAATATGGTGCCAGCCCTTTGCAAAGTGGCTACATCAGCAGAGAAAACGCAGCAGCAGTAAAAAACAGTGCAGCGGTCATTGTAAATACGCTGGGAGCAGGGAGGGTTATTAATATTGCCGACAATCCCAACATGAGGGGCTTTTGGCTGGGTGGAACCAAACTATTGATGAATGCATTGTTTTTTGGAAACATGATAGATGCTGCCAGTGGCAGAACAGAAGAGTAAAAACTTTGCCAACTCCGATAATGAATTTGGTTGAAGCAACGCAAAGGCACTGTACAGTAATCAACAATGTTGCTTGCAATGCCGCCAGACAGTTTTCCATTCATGGCAGATAGACAAAATTATATTTATCCAACATTACTCACCCAACAGAATAGAATACAAAAAAAAATAAAATGTTAGACATTTTACTCAACAGAAAAATTTGCACCACTTTTTTAATTATCATTTTTTTAAATTTTAAACTTTTTTCCCAAAGTTGGCCACCACCATATTTGAGTTCAATATCCTTACCGTGGAGTGATGGACATCATAACTATCTTGCAAAAGTAAAATATTCGCCAAACGGAAAGAACTACTTTGCATTATACAATTACCATTATTTTGGCACTCCTGTTTCACAACCAAACGCAAACGATATTGGTGTAGATGGAATAAAACGAGGCGCCCGAATTAAATATCAAAACTACGGCCAAACAATTGAGGAAAAAGGATATCATGGCATTTATGGTGGTTATGGGTCATACGGTATAGATTTTGAGAGTGACACAGAAAAAAACATTTATTTTTTAGGGGAATCCTATAGTCTTGACAGTGGACAAATTACACTACTAAAAAAAGATTATAGCAGTAACACTATTTGGTCAAAAACATTAGGTGGCAGCAAAACAGAACAAGCATATGCAATAAAATGGGCAGGAGATGGTAATCTGATTGCTTTATTACAAACAGAATCTTCCGATGGTGATATTACTGGATATAATGGTGGTAAAGATATTTGGCTGGTAAAAATAAACCCTACAAATGGTAATATTATTTGGAAAAAAACTTATGGTAGTAGCGCCAATGAAATACCAAGCGATATGGAGATTTTACCTGACCAATCTATTTTAATTGCTGGGGCGGCAGAGAATAGTGCTTTTTTACCAAGTGCTTATGCAAATACAAATTGTTTTGTGATGAAGTTAGATGAATTAGGAAACATAATCTGGAAAAAAAATTTTGGGGGCGATGGAAGCGATAGTGTTAAATCAATAACGCTTATTAATGATGGCGGTTTTGTAACTAGCGGTATATCTACTTCAGCAAATGGTGATATGATTTCGAACGCAGGCGGCACCGATGTATTTGTTTTTAAGCACAATGCATTCGGCGATATTATTTGGAAAAAGTTTTATGGGAATACTAATAACGATGAAGCTTGCGATGTAATTTACAAACCTTGTGATTCTATGATTATTGTTTCTTATGCCAAACAGTTTTCCAACAATATTTACAACCCTTTTTACCCTCTATATTCCCAACTAACTGGTGTTCAAGTCGGTATTTATAATAACGGCACTCAATTTTTTTATCAAGAAAATGATTTTGCTTATCCTAGCTATTATGGAAGTACGGGGCTCAACAGAAGTGTTTTTAATACTATGGCTTCAGCCAACAAAGAAAGTGTTTTATTAGGCATGTGTAGCGATGACTTAATATACTGGGATAACTTTCCCCCTTTTCCAAAATTTGTTGCAAGATCTTCCACTGTTAATGAATATGGAATAAAATTAAACATAAAATTTATTGATACTACAATATGTGCAGGTCAAACTGTATGGGGTAACACATTTTTTATTGATACTACTTTTTCCGACACTTTAAGAAATGTATGTTTGTCTGATACGCTTATAAACAATTATTCCATTCATATTAAAAATGCTGATAGTACAATCTCTAAAGACACTATAGTTTGTTACGGACAACCATATAAAGGAATTTCTGTTTTTAATTCTTTCAATTCTACTGATACGTCAATATTAAATACGAATTGTGGTCCACGAAGATTAATAATCAAAACAAAAGTAACAGTTACTCCTGAAATAAATATTGATTTGGGACAAGATAAGTCTTTATGCAACATTAATAATTTGTTACTAAGTGTATCTCATCCATTATCAACTTATTTATGGCAGGACAACTCAAAATTAAGCACCTATTCAGCAACTAGTTCTGGATTATATTGGGTACAAGTAACTGATACTGCTGGGTGCAAAAAAAGAGATTCAATTAACTTAATATTTGAAAATATTTTTTTGACAATAAATAGAAACCTTTATGTTATTCCAGGAGAGCAGGTTTTACTAAATCCTCAAACAAATGGAACAATAACTTGGGTTCCTAATTCAGTATTAAGCTGCTTTAATTGCCAATCAACCACTGCCAGGATTAATACACCAACAACAATTTATTTATCTTCAACAAAAAATAATTGTACCTTATTCGACTCAATAAAAATTTCTTTAAAAAATAATCCTTGTTCCTTTTATGTTCCGAATGCTTTTACACCTAACAATGATGGCAAAAACGATTGCATAAAAGCTTTTGTTTTTGGAAATATTAAAACCTTTATTTTTCATATTTATAATAGATATGGACAAGAGGTATTCTATTCCAATAATCCCCTTGAGTGTTGGAATGGGAAATTCAAAAATCTAGAACAAGATATAGGAAACTATGTTTATTATTTAAAACTAGAAAACGAATGTGGAACTCATTCTAAGAAAGGAAATATTTTTTTAATTCGATAAAATTATAACTTCTCAATCATAATAAATTTCTATAGCTACTATGTTTTATAAAATGCACTGCAAGCAACATTGGGTTTTGTGCAAGCAGGGCTTGACAAGCAACAATGTACATCGGTCATTGGCGGGTTTTTGTTCGGGCTTGAAAAGCATCTATTCCCTGCCTGCACAAAGCCCTGCCCGCACTCGGTGGGTACAGCCATTATAGCACAACGCATTCAATTATTCCACAAATTGGGGAGTAAGAAAATGAGTGTAACAGTAATAGGTTTGTACCAAAAACAAAAATAATCTAAGAACGCTTGTGCAAATTTTATACAGTTTACCCAACAGTTCCATCACACAATAAGAACAGGTTTGAACAATTGCAGCTATTTTTGCAACTAAAGAAACCGGTTTGAGCACAAAGTTATTTTTAATTACACCCCCATTTACGCAACTCAATACGCCCTACCCGGCTACTGCATACATCAAAGGGTTTTTAAATACCCGTAACATTGATTCTTACCAGGCCGATCTTGGCATTGAAACCACACTGGCCCTATTTTGTAAAGAAGGCCTAGAGCGTTTGTTTAAGACCATTGAACAAAGCGAAAAAGAATTGTCAGCCAATGCCATTCGCATGATGTTGCTGCAAGACGATTACTTGCAAACCATCGACGAAGTCATTGCTTTTTTACAAGGTAAAAAACCTACCCTCGCTCATTTTATTTGTAAAAGAAATTTACTGCCAGAAGCCAGCAGGTTTGCGCAGTTAGATGATATGGAATGGGCCTTTGGTAGCATGGGGGTGCAAGACAATGCCAAACACATTGCCACCATGTACCTCGAAGATTTGAGTGACCTCATCATGGAGACCGTAGACGAACATTTTGGATTTAGTCGCTATGCCGAACGCCTCGGCAGAAGTGCCAATAGTTTTGATGAACTGTATGCTTCGCTTCAACAACCTTACAGCTATATTGATGAAATATTGATCGCTATTTTACAAAAAAAGATGGAAGCCATCCAGCCTCAAATGCTGGCTATTTCTGTTCCATTTCCTGGAAATCTTTATACTTCTTTGCGCTGTGGCCAGTTCATCAAACAACATTACCCTCAAGTAAAAGTGTTGATGGGTGGCGGTTTCGCCAATACGGAACTACGTTCATTGTCGGACCCGAGGGTATTTGAATTTTACGATTACATTACTTTGGATGATGGCGAAGCACCACTCGAAAATTTGATCGGTTACATTGATGGAAACAAAACAGTGAACGACCTTAAAAGAACTTTTTTGTTGGAGGATGGCAAAGTGGTTTACAAAAACAACAAAGCAATAAAAGACTACAAGCAAGGCGAAGTGGGCACGCCAGATTACAGCGATTTTTCATTAGACCAATATATTTCTGCCATCGAAGTAGCCAATCCTATGCATCGTTTGTGGAGTGATGGCAGGTGGAACAAACTTACCATGGCGCACGGTTGTTATTGGGGCAAGTGTACGTTTTGCGATATTTCGTTAGACTACATTCAACTGTATGAACCAGTAGCTGCCACCCTCATTTGCGACAGAATGGAAGAGCTGATTGCCCAAACAGGAGAGAACGGTTTTCATTTTGTTGATGAGGCTGCGCCACCCGCATTGATGCGTGCCGTGTCATTAGAAATTTTAAGAAGAAAATTGGTCGTGAGTTGGTGGGCCAATATCCGGTTCGAAAAAAGCTTTACCCGCGATCTTTGTTTATTGCTCAAAGCTGCAGGCTGCATAGCTGTAAGTGGTGGGCTAGAAGTAGCATCGGAACGTTTGCTAGCACTCATTCAAAAAGGCATTACAGTAGCCCAAGTAGCACGGGTAAACAAACATTTTACAGAAGCAGGCATCATGGTACATGCATACTTGATGTATGGTTTCCCAACCCAAACGGCCCAGGAAACCATCGATTCTTTAGATATGGTACGCCAGTTGTTCAAAGCAGGTGTATTGCAATCTGCCTTCTGGCACCAATTTGCCATGACGGCCCATAGCCCAGTGGGATTAAATCCGGAGAAATACAAAGTAACCAAAGACACAGACGCCATAGGTACTTTCGCCAACAATGATATTTTGCACCACGACCCTACCGGTGCAGACCATGATGCTTTTGGATATGGCCTAAAAAAATCATTGTTTAATTACATGCATCATATTGGTTTAGAAGAACCATTGCACAAATGGTTCGATTTTAAAGTGCCCAAAACAACTGTAGATCCTCAGTTTATTGAAAAGGCCTTGAATGATGATGAGCTGCCTGCTGCAAAGCCTAACAGCAAAATAGTGTGGCTGGGTAAAAAACCCTCTTGCGAATTTTTTACCCAATCAAAAAAAGGCATGCAGCGAGAAATGGCTACTGTAGGATTTACCACCAAAACCAATCTCTACAGCATTCAACTATTAAAATCACATGCTGAATGGCTGTTGCCCATGCTCGATAAAATGAGCATAGATCAACCAATTACTTTAACATTGAAAGAAGTGATGGACAGTTATGAAGCAGCAGGGCTCGAAGATTTTGAATTGTTCTGGGACAATAAACCCATGAATGGGATGGCGAAGATGGGTTTATTGAAAATATGATTTTCTACAATATTTTATGCTTATTCAAATATCTTTAAACCAAAATGTCCGATTGCGGTAAACACAGCACATCTTACCAAAACGCCCACACAACACCAGGTAATTAATTTTTTTAAAGGAGCATTCAATCCAACGCCTACTGCCAGGCTAATGGGAGCGCCTACCGTGATGGTGCCTAAAAAGCCCAGGCCAATAATACCGTACTTGTTCCAAAGCCTGTAGGCCAAGCTGTCTGTTTTTTTGGGTTTGGGTGGAGCTGGTTTTTTAAACCGATAAATGAACAACCGTATTTTATCGCCCAGAAATGCAGCAACAAATACCCCTACCAATCCACCAACAGTGCTTGCCCCAAAAATGACGAGGGGGTGAAGCTCAAATACAAAACCAGCGGGGATGGCGGCATACACTTCGAAGGTGGCCAAACCGAGTACAGACAGAATTTCGAGCATGGTGTTCATTACGGTATTGCTGATTTAAGAGTGTTTGTTTTAGTAACCGCGTACATTTTTTCCTTCTACATAATTCATGAATGCTTTGTTGCAAACCTTGTTGCCACCGGGTGTTGGATAGTTGCCGGTAAAGTACCAGTCGCCTTTGTTACCGGGGCAAGCTTCATGCAACGATTCGATGGTTTGATAAATTACATCTACCGGAATAGTCACTTCATCTGGCGTGATGAGTTGTGCAATTTTTGCAGAGATCTGTTCCAATGTAAAAGGTTTGTATACTTGGCGTACCAAGTTCTCTGTATGTAGCAGGTTGTTGCGTTGCAATTCTTTGCAACTGGCAAGCAGATCATCGAGCAATCCTTCTTGGTTGGTTTCTTTCAACAACGCAACCGCCGCTTTAAAGGCAATGAAATCGCCCATCTTACTCATATCTATTCCATAACAATCTGGATAACGAATTTGCGGAGCAGATGATACGATGACGATGCGTTTTGGTTTCAGCCTGCTCAGCATGCGTATAATACTTTCTCTCAAAGTAGTTCCTCTTACAATGCTGTCGTCTATCACAACAAGGGTATCAGTGTCTTTTTTTACAGTGCCGTAAGTAATATCGTACACATGCTGCACCATTTCATTTCTGCTACTGTCTTGAGTTATAAAAGTGCGCAACTTCACATCTTTGATGGCAATTTTTTCGATACGCACTCTTCGGTTAACCATCTCCGTTAGTTTGGCTTCATCATAGTTTTTGCCCCAGCTCAAAATGCGTTCTATTTTAATGTTGTTGAGGTAGTCTTCGGCACCTTTTATCAATCCGTAGAAAGCGGTTTCGGCCGTGTTGGGTATGAAAGAGAAAATGGTGTTTTTTAAATCGTAGTCGATGGCTTTTAAGATGGTGCTGCTGAGGTGGTGGCCCAACGCAATGCGTTCTCTGTAAATTTTTTCATCGCTACCTCTGCTAAAATAAATTCTTTCAAAGCTGCAGGCTTTTCTTTCCTGTGGTTCTACAATTTGTTCAATCCGGAAATGGCCATCGGGGTTTACCAATAAAGCATGCCCTGGCATTAACTCCTGCACTTCATTTTCTTCGAGGTTGAAGGCGGTACGAATAGCTGCCCTTTCACTGGCGCCCACAACTACTTCGTCGTTCACATAATAATAGGCAGGTCTGATGCCGTGTGGGTCTCTCACTAAAAAAGCGTCGCCACTTCCTGTGATGCCGCCAAAATGAAAACCACCATCAAACAAAGGCACTGCTTTTTTTAAAACAGCGGCAATGTCTATTTGTCCGGGTGTGACCTCATCTGCTTTCACCAAAAAATGATGAATTACTTCCATCATGGCAGCCAAATCGCTCTGGCTTTGAAATTCGCCGGGAGCAATGTTGATGAGGTTAAAAAGTTCTTCTGTATTTACAAGGTTAAAGTTGCCTGCCAAAGCCAGGTTTCTTGCTGGGATGATATTCTTTTTGATAAAGGGGTGGCAATATTCCACATTGTTTTTGCCCTGTGTGCCATAGCGTAGGTGCCCCATTAGTATTTCCCCCATTATACCCAGATGGCCTTTCATTAATCCGGGATGATTTCTAATATCGGGCTGGTGTTTTTCAATTTCTGCAATTTCATCGCCTATTTTGGAAAAAAGATCGGCAATGGGCTGGTTGGCATTGCTGCGAACTCGATATAAAAATGGGTATCCTGGTTCTGTATTCAATTTTACAGCAGCTACACCTGCACCGTCCTGGCCACGATTGTGCTGTTTTTCCATCAACAGGTACAGCTTGTTGAGGCCGTACAATACAGATTGATACTTTTGCTGGTAATAGCTGAAAGGTTTCCGAAGGCGAATGAAGGCTAGGCCACATTCGTGTTTTATTTCGTCGCTCATGTTGTTTGATACGGGTATTGAACCGTTGTTGAGTGAGCTGTAAAATTAGCTGATTGCATCGGGCAAAAAAAATCCTCCGTTGACGGAGGATCATAAATAAAGTTAAATCGATGCTTACAGTTAAAGACCGCTGATGGTTAAGCCAATTTGCAATGATTTCATATTTGCTGCCACCCCATCTTTGAAGATACCAGTAAGGTCATAAGCGCCAAATAAAGTAAAGTTGCCATATCCTACTCTGGCAGTAGCCGCCAAACGGGTACTATTAAAGTAATTTTTAGAAAGTACTTTGTCGGTTTTGTTATTGATGGTAGTGCCGGCACTGTTTCTCAGGGTTTTACCCTTGGTACGTGCATTTAACAAGGTTCCAAATTTAGCACCCAATGCCGCTTTAAAAGTTTTGTTAGGGGTAGAGGGGTTTTTGGTAAAACGCAGTTCCAATGGCGCTTCCAGAAATGCAGTACTCACCTTATACTTTTTGTAATTGTTGATGCTATCGGTTTTTATAAAGGGCAAAACCTTGTTGGTAGAACCTATATCTACATTCATTTTGTCGAAATAAATATTGGTGGTTCCAATACCAACGCCTGCAGCAATGCTCCACCGTTGATTGCCTTTAAAGGGTCTGTCTAACATCAGGTAAACGTTGCCACTTCTTTGCAATCCACTTATTTTATTAGAAATACTATCTGGCGCACCTAGCCAGCTGTTGAGACCAATCTGAATCATAAAATGATCTGAAGCACGTTTGCTAAGATCATATGTTTTTTTCTTTTTGGTTACTAGTTCTGGACTTGTAGCAGGAGTTTCCTGTGCAAGGGTACTTAGGGTTGCGGTAAGCGACAGGAGTATCACAAATAATTTTCTCATAATGTATTCTTGTGGGGCAAAAATAACCGCGCCCACGGTTAATGAAAGGTTAAATGATAGGGCATAAATATCGGCATACCAATTCAGTAGAGTCAGTATTGCTGTTTAGCACCCTTATTAATTCAGTGCGCAAATGTACAGTATTAGCTTGTTTTTTAGCCTTCACCTGTTAAAAGAATGTTGGAAAGAAATTTTCTAAGGAGCCCTATTGATTATGAACCCAGTCGCTTTTAGAAATCCACTATTTTTCCACAATAGGGCCTGGTTGCTTGTTTTTTTAAATATGTTTTTTACATTCATATTCTAAAAAAGTAACTAAATCCTCTCAAAATTAACCCATCCAAATGTATGCTACAAGAAAACGACATCATCCAATATCTTTTGTAGTTAACCATAAACGTCTCATGCGTTGATGCCATTCATCCTCTGAATATCCTGCGCTTATATTAAAAACGAACACATTGATTATTTTAATCTATAAAAACCCGGAAACATGAAAAGAAAAAATAAACCCTCTTGCCGTAAACTGGATACATAAAGCTTCGGACAGTAACACAAAACCAATTTTTATTTCGATCGTATGTGAAACATACCTCGTTTTTTTCAACTAATACTTTTATTATGGAACAAACTTATACTTGGGCATACAACATAATACGTAGCTGCAACAAAGATTCTCATTTTGAATCAGCGGATGTTCTCATCTATTTATTTGCGCGCAAATACGGTGAAACATCCATGGTGTATGAACTCAAAGAACTGCGGCAGTACAAATGGGTATCGGTTCACGGCACCCTCGGCTGATTCATTATTTTCTTCCGCAATTTTTGTTTACTTACTCATAGGTTTCGCCCCCTAGTGAAACCTGCTTTGCGCTAGGATAAATGTTATATTTTCATGCCATGAAAAAAACAATCCTAGCATCACAAATATTCTTTTGTTTGAATGCAACAGCACAACAAACAACCGACTACCTCATTTTGGGAACATATACCAATGCCGGTAGTTATGGGATGTACGTTGCCAAATTTAATAGCGGTACGGGTGGGTTAACCATGGTAGATTCTGTGAAAGCTTCCAACCCCTCCTTTTTAACGGTTTCACCCAACAAAAAGTTTGTGTATGTAGTAAATGAAGATGCTGCCAATGCTGCACCAAAGGGCAAAGTAAGCAGTTACACTTTTAACAGCAGTATAGGCAAATTAAGTTTTGTGAACCAGCAAAAAACCATGGGTAACAACCCTTGTTATATCAGTGTTGATAAAACTGGGGAATGGTTGTTTGTTGGTAATTATACTTCTGGTAATTTATCTATGTTGCCGGTTTCTGCTAAAACAGGGATGATGGATACTGCTGCTGTTACCATTCAGCATATGGGGAGTAGCGTAAACAAAGACCGTCAGAAAGAACCACATGTGCACGCCACTGTATTAAGCAAAAACAATCATTGGTTACTGGTACCCGATCTTGGAATAGACCAGCTGGTGGTTTATAAATTCAATAAAAAGAACGGGACGCTTATTAGGGCTGCCCAACCCTTTGTGAAAACCGTGCCAGGCAGTGGACCAAGGCATATCAGTTTTAGCAAGTCAGGAAAACAGGTGTACCTTCTCGAAGAATTAACAGGAAGTATTGCTGCTTATCGCTTTTCTCCCAAAAAAGGAACCCTTCAATTGACACAACAAATTTCATCGGTGCCAAACGGTTTTAAAGGTTTTGCTGGTAGTGCAGACATTCATGTTTCTCCGGACGGCAAATTTTTATATGCCAGCAACCGGGGCGAATCCAACAGCATCGCCACTTTCGCCATCAACCCCCGCAATGGGCAATTAACCAAGGTTTCGGTTGATTCCGTAATGGGGCTTACCCCTCGTAACTTTACCATTCATCCCTCTGGAAAATATTTATTGGTGGCCAACCAAAACAGCAATGAAGTAGTGGTATTTGCAAGAAACAGCACCACCGGATTACTAACAGATACAGGTAACCGCTTTCGTCTCAGCAAACCCGTTTGTTTGCAATGGATAGTTCCATAATCAAAAAATGCATTCCTTAAAAACAAAAAGAGCAGACTGCTAAGTCTGCTCTTTTTTATTAAAATAGATGAATGGTTATTTGGTTTCCAACAGTTTAAAAAACTGATCTAATTGTGGAAGAATAACAATTCTGGTTCTTCTATTAGCAGCCCTGCCTTCAGGGGTACTGTTGTTTGCCACTGGCAAGTATTCGCCACGGCCTGCAGCAGCCATCTTTGCAGGATTCAAGCCATATTGGTTTTGCAACACTCGCACAACAGTGGTAGCTCTTTTTACACTGAGGTCCCAGTTGTCTACAAAGGCTGCGCCCGATTTTACGGCAATGTTATCGGTATGGCCTTCCACCATAAACTCAATATCTGGTTGATTCTTTAAAACAGTAGCTACTTTACCCAATACTTCACTCGCTCTTTCGGTGATGTCGTAACTGCCGCTTTTGAAAAGCAGTTTATCGCTGATATCGATGTATACCACACCTTTGTCTACTTTAATATTGATGTCTTTATCGTCGAGGTTACCAATGGCTCCTTTCAGGTTCATCACCAAGGCCATGTTAAGTGAATCTTTTCTGTTTAATGCAGATTGTAAACCCTGAATATAGGAGTCTTTGGAGCCGATGTTCTCTAACGATTTTTTGATGCTCTCAGCTTGCGAACTGGAAATGACGCTAAGGTTTTCTAACTGCTTCAAAGCCTGGTTGTTGTTGTCTTGTAAAAAAGCATTTTGTTTTTTCAATGCATCAATTTCTCCTTCCAGCTGGGTTCTTTTTATGCGACCTTCTGCAGTTAGGTCATTGCAATCTTTCAGCTGACTTTGCAGGTTGTTGTATTCAACCATGAGGGTTTCGTATCTAACTTTTTCACCTTTCATGGCTTTCTTGCTTACACAAGAGCTCACTGTTACTGTTAATAGCAAGGCGCTCGCCAGTATAATTTTTAAATTCATACAATTGATTTTAATTGTGTTGCAAATTTATTTCAATCTTAATTTCTCATGAATTTCAAGACCGTTTGTTCTGTTAATGTTGCTTTATGAAATCGTAAAAGACACTTCGTATTCGCCCCAAAGCATTGTAACCACTCCACTTTTGTCAATCGTATACGTCAGTTTTTCAGAAAAGCTGCTTCCTTTTTTTGGCGTGGCCATCACGCGAATTGCATCATCTGCTTCTTTGTACTCATAAGCGCCCCATTGCTTTGCTGTTTTATTGAATATCAAGGTCCACTCATTTTCTCCACTGATTACAAAAAAAGAGTATTTACCTGCAGCAAGGTCTTTATCGTTAATTTTCACCGCTTTGTTGGTTTCTAACACGGTGGATTCATTTGCGCCAGCACGCCACACAATTCCCAATTTTGGTTCAAGGTCTTTTCCGATGGTTCTACCTTTTACGGAAGGCTGGCCATAAGCAATGCTTACCTCCGCACCAGAAGCAATAGTTTGGTTAACGGTAACTCTTGGGCTAGCGGGTGCTTTCTTCTCTTGTGCAACTGCAGAACCAGGCGTGAAGGCGAATCCGCCTAAGAGCAACGAAAAGGTTAATAGTTTTTTCATTTGTATCTGTTTAAAATTTTTAAATTTTTATCTGTAAGATTTTGTAATATACACCACAAGTTGATGGCATCCATGTTAATAATCAATTACCTGTTCTTCCATTACTGGTAAATCTCTCCACTCATATTGTTGGCCACGCAGTTGAGGCACAAAGCCTGCATCTTTGATAGCTTCCTGAATGGTTTTGCTGGTAAAGCGGTGAGGGGCACCCGCTGCACTTACTACATTTTCTTCAATCATAATGCTACCAAAATCATTGGCACCACCCTTCAAGCTCAATTGGGCCACCTGTTTGCCCACGGTTAGCCAGCTAGCCTGAATGTTTTTAACATTCGGCAACATAATGCGGCTCATGGCTATCATTCGCAGGTACTCTTCGGGTGTAGTGAGGTTGTGCACGCCCCTGATGCGCGTTAGTAAAGTATCAACATCCTGAAAGGTCCAGGGAATAAATGCTAGGAACCCATTGGCGTCTGATGGTTTGCGACTTTGTACTTCCCTTATTTTAGCCAAGTGTTCAAAACGTTCGGTGATGGTTTCTACATGGCCAAACATCATAGTGGCACTGCTGGTGATGTTGAGTTTGTGTGCCTCATGCATGATATCCAGCCATTCCTGCGCCCCACATTTGCCCTTGCTGATGAGCCTTCTTACTCTATCGGTTAATATTTCTGCACCTGCACCTGGTAAACTGTCCATGCCCGCTTCTTTTAAAGCTATCAATACTTCCCGATGTGTGCTCTTTTCTAATTTGGTAATGTGTGCAATTTCTGGTGGTCCTAAGGTGTGCAGCTTGATGTTGGGGTACAAACTTTTTAGTTCTCTGAAAAGATTTACATAAAACGATAACCCCAGGGCTGGGTGATGCCCACCTTGCAGCAATAATTGATCCCCACCAAACTTGATGGTTTCCTCAATTTTTTGTTTGTAGGTTTCTATGTTGGTAATGTAAGCTTCGGCATGGCCCGGTATTCGGTAGAAATTGCAGAACTTGCAATTGGCAATGCACACGTTGGTGGTATTCACATTGCGATCTATCTGCCAGGTAACCTTGCCATGAGGCACTTGTATTTTTTTGAGTTCATCTGCAATGTACATCAGATCTGACAGCGCAGCATTTTCAAACAAAAAAACGCCTTCTTCTACAGATAAGAACTCGAACGCCAGTGCTTTTTTAAATAATTCTTGTAAGTTCATGTATTATCTGTACTTTTTAGTAATGATGTATAATTGCGGCCATTTGTACAACAAACAACAAATTTACATCCATTCGGTTGTAAATTTCTACACTATTCTGTGTGCATCCTTGTTAATGGTTTGTAGTTTATTTTACCACACATCTTTGGCTCAATCCAATTCCCCCACAAAAGAGGCTAGATTCATCACCAGTTTTCCTTTTAAACAGTACAGCGGTGGGGTGATGGTGGTGAGGGCCAAATTCGAAAACGTCCCAGACAGTTTAAACTTTATTTTAGACACTGGCAGCGGGGGCATTTCATTAGATAGCAGCAGTTGTGCCGATTTGGGCATAGAAACCATCCCTACTGATACCACTATTTCTGGCATTGGAGGCAAACGAAAAGTACATTTTGTATTTAACAAAACCCTGCACTTTCCGGGGTTAGATGTAGCTAGACTTAACTTTCACGTAAACAATTATGAGGTACTCACCAGTGTGTATGGCGAAAAAATTGATGGCATTATGGGCTATAGTTTTTTTAGCCGTTATATGGTTCACATCAATTTCGACAGTTTACAACTTAAGATATATGAACCAGGTATGATAAAATATCCCGAAGGGGGGCATTTGTTGAAGCTGGCATTTAACGCCATCCCCATCCAATACCTTCAAATAAAAGACCGTAAAAGCTTCATCAATAATTTTTACTTCGATACAGGTGCCGGACTTTGTTTTTTGATGAGTGAGCGATATGTAGCCGATAGCAATATCCTACTCAAAAAGCGCAAACCCCTGCTTACACAGGCAGAAGGAATGGTGGGAAGGTTGCAAATGAGGCTAACGGTCATTAAACAGCTAAAGATCGGTCCCTACAAATTTAGAAACGTGCCCACATATTTGTACAAAGACGATTACAATGTTACAGCCTATCCGTTCACAGGGGGTCTTATTGGCAACGAGCTACTGAGAAAGTTCAATATGATTATTAACTATCCGCAAAGAGAAATACACCTGTTGCCAAACAGGCATTTCAATGAACCATTCGATTATGCATATACCGGCTTAGGAATATATTTTATAGAGGGTAAAATTGTGGTAGAAGACGTCATTGCTGGTTCTCCTGCAGAAGAAGCCGGTTTCAAACTGGGAGACGAGTTGTTTAGTGTTGGCAACAATTTTAGCAATAATATTCAACAATATAAAAACATGTTGCTGGTGCCCAACCAGCGCTTGGTGGTGATAGTAAAAAGAGGCGAAGTTTTGATAAAAATCGTTCTTTTTACCAAAAGCATCCTGTGATGGGTTGTTAATAAAATATTTTAACCAGCTCAATCTTGCTTCGCTTAATTTTGCACCATGATTCAGTTTGATAGGTTTGTATTAGACAATGGTTTAAAAGTGCTGGTGCACCCAGACAAAAGTACACCGATGGCGGTGGTAAATGTTATTTACGACGTAGGTGCTAAAGATGAGCATCCCGCTAAAACAGGGTTTGCACATTTGTTTGAGCACCTGATGTTTGGCGGCAGTGTAAATATTCCGGTTTACGACGAACCACTGCAACTGGCAGGAGGCGAAAACAATGCCTTTACCACCAACGACCTCACCAATTATTATTGCCAGCTCCCAGCAGAAAATATTGAAACTGCGTTTTGGTTAGAGAGTGATCGTATGCTCAGCTTGGCTTTCAGCAAAAAAAGTTTGGAAGTACAACGAAAAGTGGTGTGCGAAGAATTCAAAGAACATTACATGAACAAGCCCTACGGCGATGTATGGCACAAGTTGAGAGAATTGGTATATACTGCTCATCCTTACCGTTGGATGACCATCGGAAAAGAATTGAAACATATTGAAGACGCTACGCTGGAAGATGTAAAAGCATTTTTCAACAAACATTACAATCCATCCAATGCTATTTTGGTGGTGGCGGGAAATGTGGAGTTAGACCAAATTAAAACACTGAGTGAAAAATGGTTTGGGAATATTCCATCAGGTGAAAAATACAA
>JBIIPY010000091.1:0-10813 GCA_044342365.1 Ferruginibacter sp.
GACCTTCCAGTAGAACCTACCCAAACTGCTCCCCGCTTTTTGGAAGTAAAAGCAGATGTGCCGCTAGATGCATTGTACAAATGCTGGCATATTTACCCTAGAACAGATGACCGCTATTATACGGCTGATCTTATTTCTGATATTTTAAGTGGAGGAGGCTCGTCGCGTTTGTTCCAGCGTTTGGTGAAGGAACAACAGTTGTTCAGCAACATCGAATGTTTTCACATGGGCAGTACCGACGCGGGCATCATGGTCATTGAAGGCAAGCTGGTAAAGGGCATTGATATCAAACTGGCTGAAGCCGCAATAGCCGTAGAGCTAAAAAAATTACAGGACGAAGGCATTTCAGTGGCTGAACTAGAAAAAGTAAAAAACAAAACAGAAAGCGCCATGGCTTTTGAAGACATGAGCGTAATGAACAGGGCCAGCAGCATTGCCATGTATGAATTACTGGGCGATGCCGACCTCATGAATACCGAGCTAGACAAGTACCGGGCAGTTACCGCAGAAAGTATTGTAGAACAGAGCAGGATCATTTTTGACGAGAACAACTGCAGTACCATGTATTATTTATCCACCAATTAATTGCTGCAATGAAGATAAGAAAGCAGGCTCCACCCATTGTGGATGCCGTTAATTTTAAATTACACCTTAAGCCATACGAACATTTTACGCTCAGCAACGGTGTGCCTGTTTACACCGTAGATGCAGGTGCACAGGAAGTGATGCAAATGGAAATGGTGTTTTATGCAGGCAACTGGTACGAACAGCGGCAAGGCATAGCTGCTGCCACCAACTTTATGCTGAAGAATGGCACCAATACCAAAACAGCTTTTCAAATAAACGAATCGTTTGATTATTATGGAGCACATTTAAGTAGAACCTGCTACAACGAAACAGCCGTTTTGGCACTACACACACTCACCAAACATTTGGATGTATTGTTGCCAGTGATCAATGAAATGCTTACCAGTGCTACCTTTCCCGAAATGGAATTGAATATTTACAAACAAAACAGCAAACAACGCCTCAGTGTAAATTTACAAAAACCAGAGTTTGTAGCGGGCCGTTTGATAGACAGTTATGTGTATGGAGAACAACATCCTTACGGAAAATACACGCATGCTGCTGATATTGATGCATTGCAAATTGATGAGCTCAAAACCTTTTACAGCAAGTATTACCAGCAGGGGCAGTGCGCCATTTTTGTATCGGGTAAATTGCCCGAGAATTTAGAATCGGTATTGAATCAGTTTTTTGGCGACCTCCCACTTACCAAGCCCAGCATGCTCAATACCTTTATTGCTACTACACCAGCGGAACAAAAAAAATACAGGATTAGCAATGATGAAAATGCAGTGCAGGGAGCCATCAGGCTGGCACAAACTTTTCCCAACAGGCATCACCCCGATTTTAAAAAAGTAATTGTGCTCAACAATTTATTTGGTGGTTTTTTTGGAAGCAGGCTCATGAGCAACATTCGCGAAGAAAAAGGATACACATATGGCATTCACAGTTATCTGCAAAACCATTTGCAGGAATCTGCATGGATGGTGAGTACAGAAGCAGGCAAAGATGTATGTGAAGCCACCATTGAAGAAGTATACAAAGAAATGGAGCGATTGAGAACAGCGCCAGTAGATGATGAAGAACTGTTGTTGGTGCAGAATTACATGATGGGCAGCATCCTCGGCGATTTGGATGGTCCCTTTCACATCATGGCAAAATGGAAGAACATGATTTTAAACAACCTGCCAGAAGATTATTTTTACCAATCGGTACAAGCCATCAAAGAAACCAATGCAACAGAAATGATGGAGATGGCCAATAAATATTTGCAACCAGATGCGTTTTACGAACTGGTAGTATATTAAAAAAGGATGAAAAAAAGGGGCATTATAACAACCAGCATCTTACAATAAATAATTTACCTTTAGCCTGGTATTGCCATTGCATCACCCTTTATTTCCATCAATATGAACATACTCATCCGAATTTTTATTACCGCTTTAGCAGCCTACGGATTATCAACGGTATTGAGCGGCGTTCACATTCCTCAATTCACCACGGCACTGATACTGGCGTTGGTACTGGCGTTGCTCAACACTTTCATCAAACCAATATTGGTTGTACTTACATTTCCCATTACCATTATCACGCTGGGATTGTTCTTATTCGTAATAAACGCCCTTATTATTTTACTGGCCGACAAATTGTTGGATGGTATCAAAATAGATGGCTTCTGGTGGGCTTTGCTGTTTAGTTTGTTGTTGTCGTTGGTATCGTCTTTTGCTCACAATCGCTGTTTGGGAAAAAAGAATAAGCAGTCATTGTTTCTTTAGAATATAATGTAGAAATTGCACCCATGCAATTCCTACAACGCAAATTAACATCTCAGCAACTCAGAGATCTGTATAAAGCGATGCTCCTGCCAAGGATGATCGAAGAAAAAATGCTAGTGCTGTTGCGCCAGGGTAAAATCAGCAAATGGTTCAGTGGCATTGGCCAGGAAGCCATCTCTACAGGTGTTACTGCGGCACTGGATGCAGACGAATGGATCATGCCGTTGCACCGCAACTTGGCGGTGTTTACCGGAAGAAAGATGCCCCTCAGTAAATTGTTTATGCAATGGCAGGGCAATAAAGAGGGATACAGCAAGGGCCGCGAAAGAAGTTTTCATTTCGGCAGTGCCGAACACCATATCTGCGGAATGATCTCTCATTTGGGTCCACAATTGGCCATTGCAGATGGTATCGCCCTCGCCCACAAGCTTAGAAAAGAAAACAAAGTAGCCGTTGCATTTTGTGGCGATGGCGGCACGAGTGAAGGCGATTTTCACGAAGCCCTCAACACCGCTTCGGTATGGGACCTGCCGGTAATATTTGTGATAGAAAACAATGGATACGGGTTAAGCACTCCCGTGAGCGAACAATACCGTTGTAATAGTTTGGCAGATAAAGCCATAGGATATGGAATGGAAGCCGTTCAAATTGATGGCAACAATATTCTCACCGTATACGATACCATCAAAGGCGTTCGGGATTATTGCATCAAAAACCAACGACCTTATTTAATAGAATGCATGACCTTCCGTATGCGTGGGCATGAAGAAGCCAGTGGGGTGAAATATGTACCGCCTCATTTGTTTGAAGAGTGGCAGGAAAAAGATCCCCTCAGCAATTATGAAGCATGGCTGCTGGATAAAAAAATTATGCGTTCCGAAGAAGTGGCGGCGGTAAAAGCGGAACACAAACAGTACATAGAAACGGAATTAAAAATGGCTTTTGAAGCGAGTGCCATTGAACCCAATACGGCCGAAGAAATAGCAGATGTGTACGCCCCCCGCAAAGCCGATGAGGTTCCTTTAAATGAGCATTCTCCCAAAACAGAAAAGAAATTTATCAATGCCATTTCAGATGCTTTGTTGGTATCGATGGAAAAACATCCTCAGCTCATTTTAATGGGGCAAGACATTGCCGAATATGGCGGGGCTTTTAAAGTAACGGAAGGGTTTGTTGAAAAATTTGGCAAAGAAAGGGTACGCAACACACCACTGTGTGAAAGCGCCATCGTGGGCGCTGCATTGGGTTTGAGTTTGAAAGGTTTCAAAAGCATGATGGAAATGCAGTTTGCAGATTTTGTAACCGTTGGCTTTAACCAGATCATCAATAACCTTGCAAAAATTTACTACCGGTGGGGGCAAAACGCAGATGTGGTCATTAGGATGCCAACCGGAGGCGGCGTTGGTGCCGGTCCTTTTCACAGCCAGAGCAATGAAGCATGGTTCGTGCATACCCCAGGTTTAAAAGTACTGTATCCATCTACGCCAGAAGATGCAAAAGGATTATTGATAGCAGCCATCAACGACCCCAATCCTGTGTTGTTTTTCGAACACAAAGCATTGTACAGAAGCGTGAGTGGTTTGGTGCCAGATGAATATTATGAAATCCCCATTGGGAAAGCAAAACATGTAGAAGAAGGCGAAGACGTTTCTATCATCACTTATGGCGCTGGCGTTCATTGGGCATTGGATTATGCAAAAAATCATCCCGAATTTTCTTTAGACATCACCGACCTGAGAACCTTGCTGCCTCTAGATTATGATGCCATTCGTGCGGCTGTGAACAGAACCGGGAAAGTATTGATTCTGCACGAAGACAATCTTACTGGTGGCATCGGAGCAGAAATTGCCGCATGGGTTGCTGAACATTGTTTTCACCAATTAGATGCGCCTGTAAAACGTTGTGCAAGTTTAGACACACCGATTCCTTTCAACATAGAGTTAGAGAAAAACTACATGGCTTACAGCAGATTGGGAGAATGCATCGATGAGTTAATGGAGTACTAGATCTGAATCGCTCGCCTTTTCGCAGAAGGGAAATATTTTTAAGAACAAAGGGATTAGTTCAAAAAAAATATCATCATATAGTTTAATCTAATAACTTAGTTGGAATGATTCACGATAATTTACTGCTGATTTTATCTTTGTTGTTTGCGGTGAGCATGTTGGTGATGCTGAGTAAAAAACTTAAAATTTCTTATCCCATACTGTTGGTACTGGCTGGTTTGGCCATTGGGTTTATTCCCGGTATACCTACTGTTCAACTTGATCCAGACATTGTATTTCTCATTTTTCTTCCACCGCTATTGTATTATGCTGCATGGTATACTTCCTGGAAAGATTTCTGGCAGAATAAACGCCCCATTTTATTGTTGTCTATAGGTCTTGTAATTTTTACTTCCGCATCGGTGGCTTTTATTTCACACGCATTGATCCCAGATTTTCCACTGGCTTATGGGTTTTTATTGGGTGGTATTATTTCGCCACCAGATGCGGTGGCAGCTACTTCAGTGTTGCAGGGGTTGAAGGTTCCCAAAAGAGTGGTTACGATATTAGAAGGCGAAAGTTTGATCAACGACGCTTCCTCCCTTATTGTTTTTCGTTTTGCGCTGGCCGCCATCTTTACCGGACAATTCAGTATGGTGAAGGCTTCTGGCGAATTTTTTTTGGTAGCAGGCATGGGTATTCTTATTGGATTGGCCATTGCATTTGTAGTGTACATCATTCATAGGCGGTTTCCAACAGATCCTAGCATCGATACAGCGCTTAGCATTGTAACACCCTACATCATGTACTTGTTAGCAGAAACATTTCATTATTCTGGAGTGATGGCGGTGGTAACAGGGGGTTTGTTTCTCAGCAATCGTTCGCATCTTTTTATGCAGTATAAGTCACGGATCCAAGTCTCTTCTTTCTGGCAAACCTTTACATTGATTTTAAATGGCTTTGTATTTATTTTAATTGGATTGCAATTGCCATCTATCGTAAATGGTTTGGGCAATTACTCTATATACGCTGCTATTTTTTATGGGGTGGTGATTAGTTTACTCACGATTGTTATCCGAATTATTTGGGTATTTCCAGGTGCTTATCTACCAAGAATATTATTTAAAAGTATTAGGACCACCGAACCAAGGCCCGCTCCTTCTACTGTTTTTTTGGTGGCCTGGAGCGGCATGCGGGGTGTGGTATCGCTGGCAGCAGCTTTATCAGTGCCACTCACTTTGAGCAATGGCACCGCGTTTCCATATCGAAACCTGTTTTTGTTTGTTACGTTCGTTGTAATATTTATCACACTGGTAGTACAGGGACTAAGCTTGGGCTGGGTCATTAAAAAATTAAAAATTTCGGATGAAGCAGAAGTAAATGAAGAAGAGTTAGAATTGGCCATCAGGCTTCAGCTGGCGCAGGCTTCGCTCGATCATTTGTACGCAAAATATGCCGACGAAATCAACAGCGTCGAAGCCTACATACGCATCAAAGAAAGATATGAACGCATGGCTGCCAATGCATATAAAAAATTGGTAGAAGGTGATGGCGTATCAAGTTTGTTTGTGCCGGCCTATCGCAGAATGCTCAAAGAAATTATAACTGTAAAAAGAGCTGCACTCATCCGTTTAAAGAAGGAGCAACATTATTCCGACGAAATGATTCGCGCCAAAGAATGGGAATTAGATTTGGAAGAAGCCAGGTTAGATGAATCATAAAACTTTAACAACCGTTCCTGTTGTTATTCAGCATTTAAAAAAAATTAACAATTTCTTTACAAATGAATTTTTTGTTAACTTAGTCTTTCTAACTCCAAAATTGGTAGTAAACAAAAAAATTAATTATGAGAAAAAAACTGCTAGTAGGGCTATTTGCTCTATTCCTAGTTGTGGGGGCACAAGCTCAAACAACTGTGTCGGGTAAGGTTACTGACGGTAGCAATGGTGCGCCATTAGTTGGCGTTACGGTTAAAGCCAAAGGAACTGCTGTTTCTTCGGTAACAGGCGAAGATGGAACTTACAGTATCAGCGTAACTTCAAATGTAAAAACATTGGTATTCTCATATGTAGGATACAATGATATAGAAGCCCCTTTTAGAGGTACTTCTCTTGATGTTGCATTGAATTCTACTGTGTCTAATCTCAGTGAAGTAGTTGTTACAGGTTTTGGTGGCGCTCAAATAAAAAGAGAAGTTACTGGTAACATTGCCCGTATAAAAGGGAAAGATATTGAAAACATGCCCACTCCAAGTGTGGATGCTGCTCTTCAAGGAAAAGCCGCAGGTGTATTTGTGAACAGCCAATCTGGTAAGCTAGGCCAGTCTGTAACGGTGCGTGTAAGAGGTAACTCTTCAATTAGCGCCAATAGCCAGCCATTGTATGTATTAGATGGTATCCCAATGACTTCTAATAGCCAAAGTTCTTATGGTGGTTCAACCAACCCATTGGTAGATCTTAACCCGAACGATATTGAGTCTATTGAAGTTTTAAAAGACGCGTCTGCCGGAGCTATTTTTGGTTCTCGTGCTGCTAACGGTGTTATTTTGATTACAACCAAAAAAGGACGTGCGGGTAAAACCCAGGTTACTTTTAACTATCAAACGGGTTCTGCAGAAGCAACCAAGCGTTTGCAAATGTTGAATTCTGAAGAATATGCCACTTTAATTTTAGAAGGTGCAAAATACCGCGATGATTTAGATGGTACTCCTATAACTGACCCCGATAGCTGGACTACTTATGTAAAACGTGATGTGATGGATTACTATAGTTATGGGGAATGGTCTAAAGACCCTAAAAAGACGTACGACTGGCAGGATGAGGTTTTTCAAAAAGCGCCTTATAGACAAGCTGATTTACAAATTAGAGGTGGTACAGATAAAACCAAATTTTTCTCATCTTTCCAACACTTAGATCAAACAGGAACAATGGTTGGTAACGAATTGCAAAGAACAACGGGAAGATTAAATCTTGATCAAAAAGTTAATAATTGGTTAGATATGGGGGTTTCTTTAAGCTTTTCTAGAACTTATAACAGACGATTACCAGATGATAACGCATTTTCTAATCCGTTACAAGCAATTGCATTGATGCCAATGAATCCGTTTACTGATCCTAATACAGGGTTACCTTCAGGTACACCTCCTGGAGATGTAAATATTCCGTTGTATTACAATCCAATTTTAACAGTGAATTATGCTAAGTACACTCAAGAAGTTTACAGAACATTTGGTAACACTTATTTTAAAGCATATTTAGCAAAAGGATTAACATTCCAAACGGAGTTTGCTATGGATTACTTAAGCCAAAATGAGGAAGGATATTTCCAATCACAAACGGTAAGAAACCAAACAAGAGCCATTAGTGGCTTAGGTACCAATAGAGGTGCGTTTGTAACTAATTACAATACTCAATCATACTTAAACTATAGCACTGTTGTAAAAAAGCATAATATTAGTCTTACTTTGGGTACCCAATATCAGCAGTCTCAAGCAAAGTATAACTTTACAGAAGGTACTGCATTTCCATCTGATTCATATCAAAAGATTGCAAGTGCAGCAACTATTTCAAGTGGTAGTTCTTCTCAAACTGATTTCAGATTCTTATCTTATTTCTTAAGAGCCAACTATTCATTCAATGAAAAATATATTGTTGCCGCCAGTGCACGTATAGATCAGTCGTCTCGTTTTGGTAAGAATTCAAGATCAGGTTTCTTCCCAGCTGTTTCTGCTGGATGGATCATGAGCAATGAAAAGTTCTTACAAGACAGTAAAATCATTAGTTTCTTAAAGTTACGTGCTAGCTACGGTATTGTAGGTAATGCTGAAATAGGGAACTTCCCTCAGTTGGGTCTTTTTTCGGGAGACGCGGGTTATGCTGGTGCAGCAGGTCAACGTCCATCTCAACTTAGAAACGATGATTTGAAATGGGAAACCACCAAACAATTTGATATTGGTGTTGACTTTGGTATCTTGAAAAACAGAATCAGCGGTGAAATTGATTACTACATTAAAAAGACGGATGGATTATTGTTGAATGTAAATATTCCTGCAACAACTGGTTTCAATAGCCAAGTTAGAAATGTGGGCAAATTAGAAAACAAAGGTTTTGAATTTGTTTTGAATACCCAAAATTTAATTGGTGCATTTAAGTGGAATACCAGTTTCAACATTGCTCGCAATATTGGTAAAGTAACTGATATAAAAGGGCAAATTATTGAAGGGGGTATAAGTAATATGAATAGAGTAGAAGAAGGATATGCTGTGGGTGTGTTTTACACGCCTGAGTTTGCCGGTGTTGATCCAGCAAATGGTAATGCGTTGTTTTACTTAAATACCAAAAATGCAGATGGTTCTTTAAATAAAGGAACTACTAGCGATTATTCTAAAGCCCAAAGAATTGTTGTAGGAGATCCAAACCCAGATTATATCTTAGGGTTTACCAATAATTTTTCTTACAAAGCATTTGATGCTACTATTTTCTTCAATGGAGTGTTAGGCAACGAGAACAATATTTATGGTATGGGTAGATACTCTTCTGCTAGTATGTTGTATGAAGATAATAATACTGCAGATCAGTTAAGAAGATGGCAGAAGCCTGGTGATATCACCGATATTCCTCAGGTACGTTTATATAGAGTGAATGGTTCTCAGGCAAGTAGTCGTTACATTATAGACGGTTCTTATATTCGTTTAAGAACAGTTTCATTGGGCTATACTTTAAAAGCAAAGCAATTGTCTAAGTTTAAAATCGAGCGTTTAAGATTCTATGTGTCGGGTCAAAACTTGTTAACGTTTACCAATTACACCTATTGGGATCCGGAAGTTAATGCCGATTCATTTGACTCAAACATTGCAAAAGGAAACGATTTTTATACATCACCTCAACCAAGAACTATTTTATTTGGTTTGAACGTAAGTTTTTAATTAATTAATACTAACTATCATGAAAATATTAATCAACCAGATGAGTAATTACTTTAAAGCGGCATTGCTTATAGGTACCATTACCCTGGTAAGTTGCGAAAAAAGATTGGATGTAGTTCCAACAGCAAGTATAGCTGATAACCTTGCATTAAACACAGAAGGAGATGTATTGGTAACATTAATTGGTGCTTATGATGGTGCACAAAGTGCAGCCGCTTATGGAGGCGATATAATGGTACTGAATGACTTAATTGGTAATTCAACAAACATCAACTTCACAGGAACATTTGCAGGTTTATCGGATGCATATCAAACCCAAATGGTTTCCGACAATTCATTTGCAACCGGCACTTGGGCTGCTTGCTACAACACTATTAACCGTTGTAACAATGTTTTAACTGCAGTTTCCAAAGTAACCTCTTCAACTGCCAAAAAAAATTCGGTAGAAGGGGAAGCATTGATGCTCAGAGCTTCTTTGTATTTTGAATTGGTAAGATTGTATGGGAAGTCAGTTGGAGACGGAGATTATGCTACTAACCTTGGTGTACCCTTGGTATTAACACCAACTGGTAACGTTACTTCAGATAATTATCCAGCCAGAGCTACAGTAAAAGCAGTATATGATAGGGTAATTGCAGATTTAACGAAGGCTGAAACCTTGTTGCCTAATTCTAATGGGAACTATGTAACCAAATGGTCCGCAGCTGCTCAATTGAGCCGTGTGTATTTAATGTTAAAAGATTATCCTGCTGCTAGAGATGCTGCTAACAGAGTAATTACTGGCAGCGGAAAAAACTTAGCTGCTAATTTTGGCAGTAACTGGTTTACGTTTATCAATAATGCTGGCGCAACTCCCGGAGAATATTTATTCTCTTTAAAAGTAACTGCGCAAGACGGCACTAATTCTCAGAATACTTATTTTGGAAGAAACGTTGGTATAGCAGGTACGGCAGGTAGAAGTGATTGCAAAATCAGACTTGCTCATATTAATACTTACGAAACAGGCGACTTCAGAAAAGGGTATTTCACCTTAAGTGGTGGTAATTACTACACTAATAAACATTTAGATCGTTTTGGAGATGTAGCTATTATCCGTTTAGCTGAAATGTTTCTTACACGTGCAGAATGTAATCAACGTTTAAGCACTTCTACTGGTGCATCACCTTTGGATGATATCAATAGAATTCGTAATAGAGTTGGTTTAGCTTCTTTATCAACTGTTTCTTTGGCAGATATTACCAAAGAGCGCTCTTTAGAGTTAGCATTTGAAGGGCATGCTTTAATTGAAGCAAAGCGCCTACAAACTTCATATGGTGCATTACAATGGAATGATCCAAAATTAGTTTTACCAATTCCAAGAAGAGAAACGGACGTAAATAAAAACTTAGTTCAAAACACAGGCTATTAACTGTTGGTGCCTATAAAAAAAGCCCCGGTCATTTTATGTGAACCGGGGCTTTTTGTTACTTAGGGCTTGCTCAATAACTCAGCCTAGGCACTATTTTAAAAAAGGTTACCCAATTGCAGTTACCTATAAATTTCACTCCGACTGTTTTGAGCAT
>JBIIPY010000107.1:0-8886 GCA_044342365.1 Ferruginibacter sp.
GTTGTGCAAAAGAGGAGGATTGGGAGCTTTCTTTAAAGCGAAAATACTACGTCTGCGAAGCCCACTCTACCATGAAAGGGTAGAAGGGGGCGAGCAGCTTTTGCACAACTCCCTTATACCCGCTAAAAACTTTCGCTTATCACACTAAAATTCGTTGTACATGCGAATGTTTTACGCGTTTTTTGGGGATGTTGTTGTTTAAAATAAATTATAAATCATCAAAAGGACTTTTAATTTGCTGGATACTCTTTGTACTCACATGTGTATATATTTCTGTTGTTCTGCTGCTGCTATGGCCTAGCAATTCTTGAATATACCTTAAATCTGTACCACTCTCTAGCAAATGAGTAGCATAACTATGACGAAGCCAATGTAATGTAACCGGCTTCGTTATTTTTACTTTTACCAAGGCTTGCTTTAATACCAGTTGCAAACTCCGCGCCTCATACGGCATCCCTGCACTTTGCCCCTCAAACAAATAAACAACCGGTTTGCAAATTTTATAATATTCTCGCAGCATATCTAAAATTTTCATGCTTAAAGGTACCATTCTATCTTTATTGCCTTTTGAATTTTTAAGCAAAACGATGTTCCTTTTACTATCTATGTGAACTGGCTTTAATGCCAACAGCTCTCCGCACCGCAAACCACAACTGTAAATTAAACTCAACATCATCTTATGTTTGATGTTGTGGTGAGCCTCCAATATTAATTTTACTTCTTGTTTGCTTAAAACATTGGGCAACAAGTGACCTCGTTTGGGCCTGTGTATTTTATCGAGCGTGATACTTTTATCCTGAATGGTTTTAAAATACAACTTTATGGCATTTACAATCTGATTTTGGAAGGAAGCCGATAGCTTATTTTTAATAATATACTCATTGTTGTAAAAAACAACATCCTCATTGGTAAGCTCACTTATATGCCTCGCTTTGTAAAAAACCAAGAATGACTTTAAGGCCTCCCCATAAGTCTTCTGGGTGTTTTCACTGTATCGTTTAGATATTAACCATCGCCTGAAATCTTCCAATGCCTGTAACCCTTCTTCATTCAGCATTTTGTCTGCTGCTAACGGTAAATCAAATCTTTGTCTGTTCTCTGGCGTATCCGGTACATGCCAGGCAATGAGTTGCTGACTCCACCTGGCCCCATTTATTTGTTTGATGATGGCATTGGTGGCTGCATCTTTTTCAAAAAATATCGCTATCCTGTGCTCATTTCTATGCTTCATTATCTTTGCTGTCCATTTCATTTGTGCCCTCCTTTTTATTCATTTGCTATAGGCTAGTATACTCTTCGTTCGTGGTTTTTTTGACCCTTTGCTGCATGTTATTTTACTATCCGACTCACTTAAAAACCCATAATTTTTAAGCGAATAACTTTAAATATGCGTTGGCCATATTCTCGTAACCAAATGTAGTAAAACAATCATTTAAAAAAATAGGAATACTTGTTTTTTAACGTGACTGCATTTTTTTAAGATATAGCAATGCTAACTTATTATCTATATTACCGATTGTACAAACAATATGCTAGTTTGATGGCAAATAAGTTGATGTAAGATTTTTCGCCCCCGGGCTGCCGGATTGCAGTGGAAAGCCCGCAGCCGGCGCATGCCGCGAGGACTTGTAACGGAAAGCCGGAACCGCTGTTGAGAAAAGGAGCAATGCTTTCAGCCCCCAATTTACTACCAGCCTTTTAATTCGTGTTCGTAAAAACGATACTCGGGCGTGGGGATGATGCCGGTGGTAGATAGTTGGTACCACGGACTGCCATCGTTTGCTGAAGGGTTGTTGAGGATGTGGATGTTTTGGGCTGGCATGAAGCTTTGACTGAGCAAATAAATTTTTTCGCCTTTGGGGTTGATGGCCATGTCC
Organism: Ferruginibacter sp.; assembly: GCA_044342365.1. Taxonomy (GTDB): domain Bacteria; phylum Bacteroidota; class Bacteroidia; order Chitinophagales; family Chitinophagaceae; genus Ferruginibacter. Next base: position 1,878 of record JBIIPY010000107.1, read on the forward strand.
ATCACCGTTACGGCATGGCCGGGAAAACCGCCACGGATGAGCAGATCGCCGGGTTGCATATCGGAGAAATTTTTAGCGCGCATTTGTTTGGCGAGCGATGCCGTACCGCATATGCCAAATACCCGCTGCAAATAGGCATCGAACCTAACTCGGGTATGCGGTGGTTGAAAGGTATACACGCCGGCGTCATTGTCGGTGAAGCGAATGCTTTCTACCTCTTTTTGCGCATACAGATACTCGGCACGCAAGCGCATCGCCGCATCGGCACATTGCTGCAGGTCTTTGGTGCCTACACTGATATCTATCACGGCATATTGCGCTTCCTGGTTGGGTTTTACACGGCCGTCGTACAAATACACCGTGCGATCATTTTTAAGGGGTAACTGCCGCAACCAATGGGCAAAGGATTTATTGGAATAGGATATTCTGGTAAAACCATCGGGTAGGGCAATGGCTGCAATGCTACTGGGTAAAGGGTTTGCAGAGTGCTTGCTGTGCTGGGTTGCATCGTTTACGGGAACCCGTACTTGACTTCTGCAAAACAGCAACCCAAGGCTGCAGCATATTAAAAGACCGGTAAACGTTTTGGAGTACATAAATCAGTATTTTTGATGATACAACCAACAATGAGATTCAAATTGGATTTATTTCCACAAAAAAACATGCAATGTCGAGTATTCTGATTATTGATGATGAGAAAGCGATCCGCAAAACCCTTGCCGAAATTTTAAGTTTTGAGGGCTATAAAATAGATGAAGCTGCAGATGGCGAAGAAGGCCTGAAAAGGTTTTCTGAAAAAAATTACGACCTGGTACTCTGCGATATTAAGATGCCCAAACTAGATGGCATTGAATTTTTAGAGCGGGCAAAAATGGTACATCCAGACGTACCCATCATCATGATCAGTGGTCACGGCAACGTTGATACCGCCGTAGAAGCAGTAAAAAAAGGCGCCTTCGATTACATTAGCAAACCACCAGATTTAACAAGGTTGCTCATCACCCTGCGCAACGCCATCGATAAACAAGAATTGGTTACCCAAACAAAAGTGCTGAAACGCAGGGTGAGTAAAGTGCAGGAAATGGTGGGGGAAAGCGGCCCCATAAAAAAAATAAAAGATACCATCCAAAAAGTGGCGCCCACCGATGCCCGTGTGCTCATCACCGGCGAAAATGGTGTGGGCAAAGAAATGGTGGCCCGCTGGATTCATGAAAAAAGCAACCGCAACAGTGGCCCCATTGTTGAAGTGAACTGCGCTGCCATCCCCGGCGAACTGATTGAAAGCGAATTGTTTGGTCATGAAAAAGGATCTTTTACCTCTGCCATCAAACAACGCATCGGCAAGTTTGAACAGGCCAATGGCGGCACGCTGTTTTTAGATGAAATTGGCGACATGAGTCTGAGTGCCCAAGCCAAAGTACTGCGTGCTTTGCAGGAGGGGAAAATTGCCAGAGTAGGCGCCGACAAAGACATCAACGTTGATGTTCGGGTAATTGCCGCCACCAACAAAGACCTGTTGAAAGAAGTAGACGATAAAAACTTCAGGCTCGATTTGTACCACCGTTTGGGTGTGATCATCATACATGTGCCTTCCTTAAACGAACGCAGGGAAGACATTCCGCATCTGGTGAATTATTTTCTGGAAATGATTGCAGCCGAGTATGGTCAGCCAGTGAAAGTGCTCGAGAAAAAAGGAATGGAAGCCTTGCAGCAATACAACTGGAGTGGCAACATCAGGGAACTGCGCAATGTGGTAGAACGCCTGATCATTCTTAGTGGTAAAAGCATTACGGCCGATGATGTGGCCACCTACGTTACACCGAAATAGTGCGCTTGTTCTACAATGTTTCGTTAATTGTGTTGGTAAGCCCTTACCGTTTAAGTAATAAATGTTGTGTGAATCGGTTTCACATCGTTAATTTTGATACTAAAAAAAATATAAAATATGAGTATTGGATGGATCTTAATCGTTATAGGAACCCTTGGTTGGCATGTTGGTTTGTATGGGATGTTTAAAAAAGCAGGCATCGCCCCTTGGAAGGCATTGGTACCTTTTTACAATACCTGGTGTATGGTAGAAAAAATGGAACTGAAAAAAATCTGGTTCTTTTTACAATTCATTCCTATTGCCGGACAGTTTATCACGATCTGGATCATGATCAAATTTGTAGAGCATTTCGGTCGCTTTGGTGTTGGTCACCACGCCGCCACGGTACTGGCTCCGTTTGTTTATTTTCCTTATTTGGGTTATAGCAATAGTGAACGATTTGCGGGTAAAAAAGTAGTAGACAATTATAAAAAATCAGGCGCCAGAGAATGGATAGATGCGGCTGCGTTTGCCATTGTAGCCGCCACATTGATACGCACTTTTGTATTTGAAGCTTACACCATTCCAACCCCTTCGATGGAAAAAACATTGTTGGTGAACGACTTTTTGTTTGTAAGCAAATCGAGCTATGGCCCTCGTATTCCCAACACGCCGTTGGCGGTGCCGTTTGTACACCATACCTTGCCCATTACACAAAGCAAATCTTATTCAGAAGCCATTCACATCCCTTACACTCGTTGGTTTGCCAACTCGGTAAAACGAAACGATGTGGTGGTATTTAATTTTCCGGTAAACGATACCCTCATCAACGATGAAGTAAATTTTGGAAGCAGGGTAACATATTACCAGGCAGTGCGCAATGAAGGTCGAGAAAAAATTTGGAATCAATACGAAGACCTTATCATCACTCGCCCGGTTGATAAAAGAGAAAATTTTATCAAACGTGCAGTAGCAGCGGCGGGTGACGTATTGCAGGTGAAAAATGGGGAAGTATTTGTAAATGGGGAAAAAGGTAGTTTTTTGCCAGAATCTCAACGTTACCATCGTTTGGTAGTACCCAAAGGTGATTATGTTGATGCAGATCGGTTGGCAAACATGGGTATCAACGTTAGAGAAAGCCAGGGCGATTTACAGCAAATGCCTGACCAATCTTACTTAGTAAACGTTACCAATAAAGAGAAAACAAATTTGAAATTACCAGTGGGCTATTTTTTAGATCCCTATGTAGTAGAGTATAGCAATCCTTATTACCCTTCCAATCAATTGTTTCCTTACTACGATGATTCAACAGCGCGATGGAGTGTAGATAATTATGGCCCGCTGATGGTACCAGCCAAAGGTAAAATGATAGAACTTTCTTCGGATAACCTTATCCGTTATAGAAGGTGTATCGAAGTGTATGAAGGCAACAAAGTAGAAGTGAATGGCAGTAAAGTATTTATTAATGGGGAGGAAGCCAAGACCTATATTTTTAAAATGGATTATTGTTTTATGATGGGCGACAATCGACACAACTCTTTAGACAGCAGGTATTGGGGGTTTGTACCGGAAGATCATGTTGTGGGCAAGGCATCGTTGATTTGGTTTAGCTGGGAAAAAGGTCCAAGGTGGAAGCGCTTGTTTAATGGTATCAAATAACTGGTATCAAATAAAAGTGTTACATTACATAAACTTTTTATCCTCTCTGTAGCAATACAGAGGGGATTTTTTATCTAAAGCTAAAATATGCACAAAGAAGCCATATCATTTGAATACGAAGTATACGAAAGTGTGCAAGAACTAAATACTACCGATGCTGCCTTGTTGTTGGAAGCCCGAGCCATCACGGCAAATGCATACGCTCCATACAGTCAGTTTTTAGTGGGGGCAGTGGCACGCTTAAAAAATGGGGCAACTGTAACTGGCACCAACCAAGAAAATGCTGCATACCCAGTGGGTATTTGTGCAGAGCGGGTGTTGATGAGTGTGGCAGCAGTATTGCATCCGAATGAGCCAATAGATACCATTGCCATTAGTTACAACAATACAAAGGGCAGCAGCGATGTGCCGGTATCGCCGTGCGGAATGTGTAGGCAGGCCTTGCAAGAATTTGAACAACGCACAGCATCGCCCATTCGTTTGATTTTATCAGGCGCTACGGGAGTTATTTTTGTTATTTCGAGGTCAACCCAATTGTTGCCATTTTCGTTTGGCAGCGATGATATGAATAGATAAGCTTACACCGTTTTCCAAACCCTGTAAATCACACCTGCGTAATCATCGCTGATGAGTAGCGATCCATCTGCCATCACAGCTACATCTACAGGTCTTCCCAACACTTTACCGTCTGCCTGCAACCATCCTTCTGCAAAAATTGATTTGCCAGAAACTTTTCCGTTTGCATCGGCATTTACCAAAGTAACATTGTAACCCACAGGTTCTGTACGGTTCCAGCTGCCATGTTCGGCAATGAAAACCTGGTTGCGGTAGGCTTCTCCAAACATATTACCGGTGTAGAATCGCATGCCCAATGCCGCTACGTGTGCGCCTAATTTTTGAATGGGGGCCACGTAATCGCTGCATTTTTTGCCAACGCCAAATTCAGGATCGGGGGTATCACCCTGGTGACAAAATGGATATCCAAAATGCAAACCTGCGGTAGGGGCAATGTTGAGTTCGTCGGAAGGCATGTCGTTGCCCATCATATCGCGGCCATTTTCTGTAAACCACAATTCCTTTGTTTCTGGGTGCCAGCTAAAACCCACAGAATTGCGAACCCCGTTTGCAAAAATTTCGAAACCCGTGCCGTCTGCATTCATGCGGGTAATGGAAGCAAACACCGCATTGTCTGACTTGCAAATATTACAAGGAGCGCCAACGGGTATATACAATTTACCATCAGGCCCAAAGGCTATGAACTTCCAGCCATGGTGTTTTTCTGTTGGCAACTTGTTGTACAGCATTACTGGTGCAGGTGCTTTTGCTAAATCAGCTTCTATATTGGGCAGTTTTAAAATAGTAGAAATGGTGGCGATGTACAAATCGCCGTCTTTAAAAGCTACGCCGTTGGGTGAATTTAGTCCGCTGGCAATGGTGTATACTTTGTCTGCACGGCCATTTTTATCGGCATCTACAACAGCATACACCTTGTCTTCAGATCGGTTGCCCACATACAACACACCCGCAGGCGAAAGCGCCATGCTACGGGCATTGGGCACTTCGGCGTACACTGAAATTTTAAAACCTTCGGGCAGTTTTATCTTATCGAGCTGGTATTTTCCGGAGAGGGAATCAACCGTTCCGGCAGCAAAGGTTCCGGTTGTTTTTTGGGGATCGTTGTTGCAGCCAAACAAACACAAAACAGATAAAGCGGGCAATAATTTTTTCATGTGATGATGGTTTATTGTTGTAATGAGTCGGTATCAAATAAATGTTGTACGCCTTTGCAGTATTTGGCTTCATGTTGCAACAGCCATTGTTTGCGCCATAGTTCCCCGGCATAACCTACCAACTGTCCGTTGCTGCCAATAACGCGGTGACAAGGAACGATGATGGCGATATTGTTTCTGCCGTTGGCGGTGCCCACGGCCCGAATGGCTTTGGCATTACCTAGTTGTTTGCTGAACGATAAATAACTGATGGTATTTCCTGGCTTGATGTTGCACAAGCCTGCCCATACTTTTTGCTGAAATTCGGTACCAGGCTGTTGCAGAGGCAGATCGAACTGTAGGTTGTTACCATTAAAATAAGCGTCTAATTGTTGAAGGCATATTTGCTGCAATAGAGAAGGAGCATCAGTACTATTTTGATTGAAGGAATCGGAATCCTTGTTGCCAAAACGCACACTGCAGATGTGTTGCTCATTGGCATTAATGTGAAGCGCTCCTAAAGGACTGTTATAAATGAATGAATACATTATTATTCTAAACACTTAGACACAAAAAAAGTTCCAGCAAAGCATTTTGCCACGCTATCTTTGCCAACATGGAAACAGCGAAGTTAATAGATATCAGGTTCATAGAAAAGGCGATGGCCGCTGTAGCCGATCCTTACCGGATGAGTATTTTGCAGGAAATATTAGAGAAAGGGGCGGTGCGTTGTTGCGATGTGGTTTCGCTCACTGGCTTATCGCAACCTACCTGCTCGCATCATATCAAATTGTTATCGGAAAGCGAATTGATTGAATGCAGAAAAGAGGGTAGGAACAATTACTTCTCCATCAACAAAGAAAACTTTAAGCAGTTGGGTTCTTACTTCCAGCAGTTCAGCGAGGCTTAATTATACTTTCAAATCTTTTTAACTTGAAGATATTTATATGCCGCTCTCTAAAAGCGATTCCACTGGGCAGATGTTCCGACAGGATCACCTGTGCCGTTCCATTCTGCCCGACTTTGTCTGGAGTGTGTATTATAAATGCTCAATTTTGGGGAATCCATTTTCAGCAGTGTAGTAATCAATAGCACTGGTATGGTTATTGGAATTTCGTTTTTCTGAATTCCCGTTCTAAACGGGACGAATTGGTACACACATGTGACCGGCTAAAGCCGAACACATTCGCGAGTGGGACATTGAGGTGTTTCGTCATTACAACATCAAGTAAATCCTTTAATCAAGTAAATCATGGTTCAGACATAAACTTGCTGCAGGCGATAGAGTGAAATCAGAATTTACTTCAACGTATCTCACATGCCGTGGGTCGAAGCCCCGACGGCGGCCACAGTACAGTAGTGGATGCACGTATCAAAAACTTTTACGGTGTTGAATAAATAGAGATGTTTCGTCATTACAACATCAAGTAAATCCTTTAATCAAGTAAATCATGGTTCAGACATAAACTTGCTGCAGGCGATAGAGTGAAATCAGAATTTACTTCAACGTATCTCAAATGCCGTGGGTCGTAGCCCCGACGGCGGCCACATTAGGCATTAGGGTAGTCCGGATTTTCGTGAGCCGCGAATAAGTGTAGGGTGTTATGTCAACAATGCACTACGAAGACCAATCCGGGCCTCAGAAAAAATTGCGAAAAAATAAATGTTGAGGAGGGTAGTAAAAATGAAAACAATGTTACTCCTGTCTGGATAAGTATTTAGTTGGTAAGTCGCACATAGCTGGGTATTGCACAACCGTTGTGACTTTTTCATTTTACTCCCGAGGAAACATTTATGAGCAAATTTTTTCTGCAGCCCTTGATCTACCTAACGG
>JBIIPY010000108.1:0-8840 GCA_044342365.1 Ferruginibacter sp.
GGTGGGGCACAAATGGGATACAGGAATAAAAAGTAAGGGATGATCAAAATAAGCCGAAAAATAAAAAGGGCAAAAAATACTCGAGTTGGATGAATGAAGGCAATTTATTAGTATTATAAGACTCGTATTAAATGGGATTCAGTAGTAAAAAAAACTTTCAGTTATAGTTTTTTATTAAATCGTTCTTGAATTTCGCTTGCCGTCTTCATCACTTCTGAAAATGTCGGCACATTCCCATACATAATTTCTTTGGTCATGTCCTCATAGTCATTATGCAATGCAGTTAATACGAACGCTGGGGGGTGATTGAAATACGACCTTACAAAGAGTATTGTAATCAAAATTCCTGCGTCTAGAATCTGATATTCTATGCTCAATTATGTCCTCAATAAATTGGTTGTTATCTAATGCTTTTGAATATTCAGGCAACTGATAAATTCGAAATAAATCGTAATTATGGCGAGGCATTCTGTAGTTCCTCATTTTGCATTCATCTTCACGATTATATTCTTGGTGTAACAAAAAGATTTTTTCAATTAAAGACCTATTAGATTGAATAGTCGTTACGGGAAATCCTTCCTCGCCATAAATCTCATTGGGAAAATAATGATTCAATAAGGTATGAATTTGCCAGCTATCATTAAGTTCTCTCTGCGAACGAACACTAATTTCGATTTTCATGCTTCAATACAAAAGCAAAAAGCAACTCCCATACCTTTCGGCAGTCAGGCCCGGCAGCGGTGCGCTATTTAGAAGCACTGGTTCGTGGTGCTAGAACTTAGAAGGGGGCAAATAAAAAAACCCGTAACCAAAAATGTCCTGTTTAAGGAAATATTTTCGGTTACGGGCCATTCATTGGATTTTTACTTTGTTGCGGCAGCTTTTTCAAGTTTAGCCTGTACATATTCCATGTACTGTTTCCGCTTATCAACGCCAATAATGGCATCGAGTTGAGCAGACCTTGAAGCAACTGCAGATTTTGCATATTTTTTCTTTGACGCCTCATCTCCGCCATAACGGTCAATACGATCGAGGGTGCTCAAAAAACAAACGTTTACATTGTCTACATCATTCAACTGTTCATCCGTTAGTCCTAAACCTTTCAGGAATTTTTGGTTATCATCCCTGAAACCCTGAACCTTACTCATCTTTTGCTCATCGGAAAGGTCTTCCCATTTTTGGGCAATTGCAGAACCACTCATGGCAAACGTGCCAATAAAAATAATAAAGAGGATTTTTTTCATTTTTTTTTGTTTTTTAAATTAATATGAGAAAATAATTAACTGTTTTCGTCGCTAAATGTTCAATAAATATAAAGTTTTTTACCATTATCTTCAAAATTAAGAAAATTTTTTTGGCGGAAAAGGAAGGGCGATTGATAATATTTTTGTTGAGCGGTTGTGGCGGTCGGTGTAATATAAATACGTTTATCTGATTTCGGCCAGTGATGTTGTGGAGTTGTATGAGGGATTAAAAATTATTTTGATTTTATAATTCCGAAAGACCTCACCCAACACTTAGTTATCAAGCACCTGTATGATGGTTTTAAAAGCTGCCTGATACGTAAAATTGAAAAGACTGATTTATCCACATATCTATATGGATAATAAAAGAAAATAAAGGAGAGTATTCCTTTTTCCAATTTACATACATGCAACCCCCTTCCCCACAATTGGGTTACACCACAATAATGAACAATTCACCAAAAAAGCAGGAATGTAAATGAAATCAAAAACCAATCTTAAATGAACAACCTGATCTTTTGGTCCTAAATACTGGGAATGTAATAAAAGCCCTTGGCCATTGCAATAATATTGGTTTATGATCGTTTACAAATGTTTTTGACATGATCAATGGGATCTTATTCGATAAATTAGCCTAAATTTCATAAATTATCAATATGTTTAAAATAGCAATAACAGCTAGCGGGACTCATTTTTACAAACGCTTACCATACATATGTATCGGTGTATTTCTTTTGCTTTTAAGGCCCGGTATCCAGGCTCAGACCTGGGTCAACAAATTGTCCACCGCCGATGTTGCTTGGAACAGTGTAACATACGGGAACGGAAAATACGTGGCCGTGGCCAGGCAGACCAACCAGATCATGTACTCAACGGACGGTAATACTTGGAATGCGACCACCCATCCATGCCTTACAAACGTTGATTGGAATGATGTGACATTCGGCAACGGTATTTTCGTTGCCGTTAGCAGCAATCCTCCCATTGGCGTAAATTCTGCTGTGATGTATTCCTTGGACGGCATTACCTGGAACTGTTCATCCATGGCCAATCGAGCGTCTTTTAACTCAGTTACATACGGGAACGGACTATTCGTGGCTACCGCTACAGGTCTGTACAATAGTTCTCCTCCATATGATGGTGGAGTGATGACCTCACCAGATGGCATCACTTGGACAAGCCGCAATGCTGCTTTACCGGGCTCATGGCGGGGATTGGTCTTTGCCAACAACTTATTCGTTGCCGTTTCCAATCTCCTAAGCGGTACTCAAGTCATGACCTCGCCGGATGGCATCACATGGACGAGCCGTTCGACCCCTGTTTTTAACGCTTGGTATAGTGTCACATACGGTAATGGATTGTACGTAGCCGTCTCGAATGATGGTACAGGGAATCGGGTAATGACCTCCCCGGACGGAATTACTTGGACGATACGTAGTTCAGCGGCTGACAACCAGTGGTATGATGTGACTTTTGGAGCTGGACTGTTTGTTGCAGTATCCCAAACGGGTACCGGCAACCGGGCAATGTCCTCGACTGACGGGATCAACTGGACCGCAGAAAGCACTCCCAACAACAACTGGCGCGCTGTGGCCTTCGGAAACAATCAGTTCGTTGGTGTGGGTAATACCGGCACCGGTGATCGCGCGATGCTCCGAATCGGTAGCCTTCCGCTTACCCTCGTGAGCTTCAGGGCTGCCGAAAAGGATGAAAAAATCTTGCTCACCTGGGCAACATCCAGGGAGGAGAATACCAGCCACTTCGATATTGAGCGTAGCACCAATGGTATGGCGTTCACTAAGGTGGCTACTGTGAAGGCCTCCGGTAACAGTGTTCGGACTCTGAGCTACGAATTCTGGGACAATACTCCCCCTCAGGGAACCCTGTATTACCGCCTTCGTCAGGTAGATTTAGATGGTAAGTTCAGTTACAGCCCCACGGTACGCACAAGGATAAGTAGTCACTTGGCGGCGGTCAGCATTGGCCCTAACCCCACCAGCGGAGAGTCCACCTTGTTACTGCCAGCAAGTTGGATGGGCAGTTATAATTGCCGCATCATCAGCGCATCAGGAACCGAAGTATACCGAAAAAATGGGCTGAGCGCCGGCAGTCACAAGATCGACCTGTCACGCTGGTCACCAGGTATGTACCAGTTGACGCTTTGGGAAAACAACGAAAGCGTATACCAGCAATGGATCATGCACAGATAGGATATCTATGATCAATATCTACAAAAGGCTAATGACTTTCAGGCCTTCTCCTCCTTTTATATGGGGGGACAATATTTTGAAAAGGGATCATATTTTAAAGAGCCCCCAATGATGATATAATACCAATGTGATTTATATAATATGCCAATATTTTATAAATCTTATCCCGAATGCTTTCGGGAGTAAATGCCGATGGTATCAAACAAATAGTACAATGAGGCGATAGCCGATATTGGACTATTTTGTTTGTCCAGTCGGTATTAGTTGTCTTTCTAGTTCTTTATAAATTTTATAGGCTACAAAAGCAAGTCAGATGTGTGCTTCTATTCTTATCTGAACATGATGATAAATAGGGCGTATGATGAACATTTTACAAAACTAAAAAACATAGCCGGGACACCCAAAACAAGAATGCAGCATTTATAAGTGTTACAGAAGATTACTTTAGTTTTTTTGAAAAAGTGACGAAGTCAGTTTTTTGAAATCCATAAAAGTTGGGAAAGAAAAGTTATACTTAAACCAACAATTACTTAAAATTCTGGAAGGAGAATAGTATTCTAATATATTGACAGATTATTTGTTACACTATTTCCCTATACAAAATATTTACAGCCTCTCTGGTAATGGTTTTCAGAGGCGAGGCACAGATGGGATGCAGGAATAAAAAATAAGGAATGATGGTTTCTTAATTATATTTTTTAGCTGCTGAAATTCAATTACCAAGGAATCCTTTATAGTTCAAAACTTTCAATATAAGCAACCAAACATCCACAATGGCAATTCATTTCCAACAGGAAATTCCAAATCATCTTTAACCACCCAGGCATTTTTTATTCCTGCAATCTGTTTTGTTGATTTATCCTTGCCCCCTACTTCAAAAATATATTTATTGTCAACGAAAAAGTCGCCCTGTTTTGGCATAGCAATTTTACTCACTGCATTTAATTGCGATAGGAAAAATGTTTCGCGTAAATTCCCCTTATCTACTTGTTGTTCTGCCAAAGCATACAATAGATTTGTATTGTTTAAGTAAATCTTTTCTGGCTTCTGTAATACTGCAGTGCTTTTACCAGCCGGCTGTAACAATGAAATCAGTTTTGCTTGTTCCAAATAATGAAGATAATTATTGAGCGAGTTTCTGTGTATGTTTGTTTTTTCTGCCAGTGTAACCAGATTTGGTTTAAAAGGCACCTGCTGTGAAATCACATACATCAATTGCAATATTTTTTTGGCATTACGAATATCAAAGTTCTTCAACTCTGCCATATCATATTCAACAATCGTTCTTATTAGCTGGTTTATTTTTTGATGAACAGTTTCTTTATCCTCCATCATAAACGGATAATAACCTGTCAGTAAATACTCATTAAAAAACTCTAAGGGACGAAAAGAATTGGGCAGTTGTTTCTTTAAAGCAGCAGCATCTTTCAAAATCTCATTCAAAGAAAATACAGGTAGCTGTAAATTATATTTTAACGAAAGAAACTCACGATATGACAAACCAGGTAATTCGTAAACAATAGCCCTTCTACTCAAATCTCCTTCTTGTCTGCTTATATCAATGATTGAGGAGCCGGTGAAAATTATTTTGATCCCTGTATAAATGTCATAGATATTTTTTATTTCTGTGGACCAGTTTTTATATTTATGTACTTCATCCAATACAAGAATTTTACCTCCTTGTTTATGAAACTGAGCAATCGTTTCTTTTAAACTGTGATTTGTAAAATAGAGATCATCCAATGAAAAATAGGCCGCTTTTGTTACCGTCAAATTTTGTTGCTTCAACCATTGTAATGATAAAGTAGTTTTACCTGTTCCCCTGGCTCCTTTAATTCCAATTAAGCGATTGTTCCACTTTATTTCATTAAACAAAAAGCGCTTAAAATCGAGCGTTGTATTACCTAATAAATATTCAGATTGCTCAAGTAGTGTATTCATACGCACATTCGTTTGTGCAAATTTAATACTTATTTGCACATTAAGAAATGCATTATTTATTATTTTATGCCCTTTTAAATATGCATATTAAGGCTATTTTTAATACATTTATATGATTTTCAGCTAGTTAAACTATTTGCCGATACAAATTATATAAACTCTCTACTGTATAGGTTTTCAGAGGCGAGGTACAAATGGGATGCAGGAATAAAAAATAAGGAATGATCAAAACCAGCAAAAAAATAACAAGGGCAAAAAATACTCCCGTTTGATGAACGAGGGCAATTTTTTATTATTTTTACCCTCGTATTAAAAACGAGTGTAAAAATTACCTTTGTAATTATGAAAATTTTTGACTGTACAAAACCATATAATAATCTGCCGCAACTTCCTCCAAAAGCAGATATTGAAACAAAAAAGATTTTAAAAAAAACCATTTCAGCGGGCAGAGCTTTGGCAAAACTAAATGGAACCTTACTGAATCTGCCCAACCCTACTTTATTCATAGATACCATTTACTTACAAGAAGCAAAGGCAAGTTCTGAAATTGAAAATATCATTACAACCAATGATGAACTTTATAAATCAGTGGTTGCAGATAAGAAAACAGAACACGCTCCAACAAAAGAGGTATTGAGTTACAAAGAAGCTCTATGGCTGGGCTTAGAACAACTTAACAAAAAACCTTTCATCACAACCAATCTGTGCATTAAAATTGTTCAATGCATAAAAGAAAATAATGCATCTATTCGAACAATACCCGGCACAACTTTAAGCAACAACAAAGGAGAAATAATTTATACCCCTCCAAGTGGCGAAAAGATAATCCGTGAGAAGTTAGCAAATCTGGAGAAATTCATCAATGAAGAAAACAAAATCGATCCCCTCATAAAAATGGCTTTATTGCATTATCAATTTGAAGCCATACATCCATTTGCAGATGGTAATGGAAGAACCGGAAGAATTTTGCTTTTGCTATATCTCAAATTATCAGGATTATTAGATACTCCTGCTATTTATCTTAGTGAGTACATTATCCAACATAAAGTAGAGTACTATAAACAACTAAAAGCAGTGACAGAAAAAGATGAATGGGAGGCCTATATTCTCTACATGCTGGATATGGTCGAGGTAACTTCTATAAATGGGTTGAATCGATTAAACCAAATTACCACAACCATCGAAAAAACTGCTGAACAAATAAAAAAGAAACTTCCCAAAATTTATTCAAAAGACTTGATTGATATTTTATTCAGATTACCATATACTAAACGACAACATTTAATTGATGAAAACATTGGCAATCCAAAAACAGTTGGTAACTACCTTCAAAAATTAGAAGAAAATGGTTTCTTGAAATCCGTAAAAGTTGGGAAAGAAAAATTATACTTAAACCAACAATTGCTTAAAATTCTGGAAGAAAAATAGTATTGTAACATATTGACAGTTTATTTGTTACACTTACTTTCCGATACAAAACTTACTAAAAATATAATCCAACTTATCCTCGTTGTTTACTTCTCCAGTGATTTCGCCTAGGTAGTAGAGGCAGCGGCGTATGTCGAGCGAGAGCAGGTCGCCGGGGAGCTGTTGTTGCATACCACTGCGCATATCGTGGAGCGACTGTTGTACTTGCAGCAGGGCCTCGTGGTGTCGGGTGTTGCTGATAATGGTATCTTCGGAAACCGCATCGATGTTTACCGTGTTGTTGTAAAGCATTTCCTTGAGTACTACAATTCCCTCCCGCTCTTTGGCAGAAATAAAATGTATGTGGGGAAATTGCTGAAAAGCATTGCTATTGATGGCTTTGTCTGCTTTGTTGCCAATGAGCAAATAACGGATGTTTGCATCGGTAAAACTGTTGATCTGGGTTTGCAACCCTTCTGGTGTTTCTTCATTCACATCAAACAAATACAACACAATATCTGCAGAAGCCATTTTTTCAAGACTTCTTTCTATGCCAATGTTTTCAATGAGGTCGGTACTGTGGGTTCGGATGCCGGCAGTATCTATCATCCTGAATAAAATGCCGTTGATGTTGAGGGTTTCTTCGATGGTATCGCGGGTGGTACCAGCAATGGCACTTACAATGGCACGCTCCTCGTTGAGCAAAGTGTTGAGTAAGGTTGACTTGCCTGCATTGGGTTTGCCGATGATGGCCACACTCACCCCGTTTTTTATAACGTTGCCCAATTGAAAAGAACGAATGAGTTGCTGGGTAGTGGTTTCAATTTCTTCTATCAGTTGGTAAAATTTGGTGCGATCTGCAAACTCCACATCTTCTATAGCAAAATCTAATTCCAATTCTATGAGTGCCGCAAATTGAATCAGTTGCTCGCGCATGCCTTTCAGCTGCTGCGAAAACCCTCCACGCATGTTGTGCAATGCCGTTTTTTGCGATGCCAGGGTATTGGCTGCAATGATATCGGCCACCGCTTCAGCTTGCGTAAGATCCATTTTTCCATTCAAAAAAGCCCGTTGCGTAAATTCGCCTGCTCTGGCCAGTCGTGCGCCGTTTTTGATGCATGCCTGCAGTACCAATTGTTGTACAAACGGACTGCCATGACAGCTGATTTCGATCGTATCTTCCCCGGTAAAACTTTTTGGACCCCTAAACAAGCTGAGCACTACTTCATCTAAAGCAGTCGCACCATCTCTCAATAACCCTACATGAACGGTATGGGATGGCTGTACTTCCAAATCTTTGGAAGCAAACATAGCGTTGATCACAGGAAAAGCTTCTGTACCACTGATGCGAATGACTGCAATGGCGCCAGTGCCGGGTGCAGTAGCAATGGCTACAATGGTATCGCCCCAACCAGACAGTTTGTTGATCATGCCGCAAAGGTACAAATTGCATTTTGTAGGCGTATCTACTTATGAGAGATTGTTGCGACAAACATTTTTATGGAGTATTAATAAATGTTATCAATCTCTTTGTTTATCTAACAACGCCTTATCAGCGGGTAATACCATTGTGAATAAATATTTAGTCCAATATTTGTATATTGGATTTCTTTGCTTATCTTTGGACTAAATAATACATCACTATATGTCGTCACCCAAACAAATGGCCATTACCGAATCGGTATCCGAATTACGGAAGTTGCAAAAAGCTAGTATTCCCATAATAGCAACACGCATTAGAGCAATCATCGAGTTTAAGAAAAATGAAAAAACAGGTATATCTAAAAGAGAGGTGGCAGAAGCAATAGGCGTTAACCACAACAGTGTACAAACCTGGCGCAAAATGTACGAACAGGGCGGTATTGCAGCTGTTTTGCATTATAAGAAACAACCAGGACGCCCCTCTGAAATCACTAAAGAAGAACATAAGCAGATAGAAAAGAAATTGAAAGACCCCAAAAATGGATTACGGGGATATGTAGAACTATTGGCTTGGATGGAAACTGCATTCAATAAAACCTTTAAATATAATACTGTT
>JBIIPY010000109.1:0-8654 GCA_044342365.1 Ferruginibacter sp.
TTTTACTACACCAATTTTGTGATAGCGTGTGATAAAAAAGGCAGATCTATGACAAGCATTGTTTTAAAAAATTGTTATGTTTGACCCATGATTTGGAATGACAAAACCACATTAAGAGTAGCTATTTTAGATTTATATGAGGGTGCAGAGAACCAGGGAATGCGTTGTATAAGAGAAATTCTTAATCAATTTGGAGAATACCATCACATAGATATTCAAAAAGAAGAATTTGATGTTCGATCAGAAAATTCAGTACCCGACCTTTCTTTTGATGTATATATTTCAAGCGGAGGCCCTGGCAGTCCGCTACACAGTGAAGGGAGCGAGTGGGAAGCCGTTTATTTTGGGTGGTTAAATGCAGTTGATCAATACAATGCTAGCAGCAGCCACTTTATAAAAAAACAGGTTTTCTTTATATGCCACTCCTTTCAATTGGCTTGCAGGCATTATAGACTTGCTACCGTGAGCAAAAGAAAAGGCACTTCGTTTGGCGTATTCCCGATTCATTATTTACACAATGCAGAACAGGAGCCCGTATTTGAAGGATTAAAAGATCCTTTTTATGCGGTAGACAGTAGAGATTACCAAGTGATACAACCCAACCACTCTTTGATAAAATTGATGGGAGGTTCCATTTTGGCCATCGAAAAAAATAGGCCACATATTCCCCTTGAGAGAGCCATCATGGCCGTTCGATTCAATGAAAACATGATCGGAACCCAGTTTCATCCAGAAGCCGATGCAGTGGGTATGACCATGCACCTACTCAATGAAGAAAAAAAGAAAACGGTGATTGAAAACCATGGGGAAGCAAAGTGGAAATCGATGATTGAGCAACTAAACGATCCTGACAAAATTTTATATACCTACGCCAGGGTTTTGCCCAATTTTTTACAACACGCTTTGCATAAAATGCAACCAGTTGAAGTGTAAGGTACATTTAGCGATGTTATCATTCATTTCATGGCCAGTAATGGCTATCTAAAAGGGGTTCAGTAATTAAAAT
Organism: Ferruginibacter sp.; assembly: GCA_044342365.1. Lineage (GTDB taxonomy): Bacteria > Bacteroidota > Bacteroidia > Chitinophagales > Chitinophagaceae > Ferruginibacter. The sequence continues at coordinate 1,007 of JBIIPY010000109.1, forward strand.
TGTTTTCGTTATTTTTAATCAACATTTACTTACAACAAAGTTGACTATGCAAGCAGCACTCCGACAAGCATTTAACGAACAGTTCTCCGAAGAAAAATACCAGCAATACCTGCAAGAAATTGAGAACCTGCATCCAAGATCGCTCGACTTCAGGAATGCGGAAACACCCATCTTTGTTCCGAAAGCATTTACCAAAAAAATGTTGGATGCCTGTGAGGATATTTTAGACGTGATTACTGCTGATAATTTTAAAGCAATTACCGAAAGAAGTATTCCATCTAACATACAAGTACCCGGCGAAGACGATTACCCGCAATGCCTCGTATTTGATTTTGGCATTTGTGAGAATAAATCCGGAGAACTAGAACCACAATTGATAGAGATGCAGGGCTTCCCTTCTCTGTTTGCTTTTCAGGTTTACCACTGTGAGATCACTGCAAAATATGCCCAGCTGCCCGACACACACTCTGGTTACCTCAACGGCTACAACAGAGATCGATACATTGAATTACTGAAAGAAATTATTGTAGGGAAACACGATCCAGCAAATGTAGTATTGCTAGAAGTATTTCCGGAACAACAAAAAACAAGAATAGATTTTTATTGTACTGAAAAATTATTGGGCATACCAACGGTTTGCATCACAAAATTAATAGCCGAAGGCGATCAATTATTTTATATGAATGGCGATACCAAAACGCCCGTCCATCGTATTTACAACCGTATTATTTTTGATGATCTGGATCAACAAGAAAATCTTGGGCCAATCATTGATCTCAATAAAAAATATCAGGTAGAATGGATGCCCCATCCCAATTGGTTTTACCGCATCAGCAAGTTTACCTTGCCATTTATTGACAATCCTTATGTTCCAGAAACCTTTTTCCTGAATGAGGTTACCCAACCGCTGGCTTTAGAAGAATTTGTTTTGAAGCCTTTGTTCTCGTTTGCAGGCATGGGCGTAGTGATTGATGTAACGCAGGCTGATATTGATGCCATCAAAGATCCGGAGAACTGGATCCTGCAACGCAAAGTGAATTATGCAGCCATTATTCCAACGATGGACGAACCTGCGAAAGCAGAAATAAGGTTGTTTTATTTTTGGAAAGAAGGTGCCAAAAGACCCATTGCGGTTCAAAACCTGGCAAGGTTGAGTAAAGGAAAAATGATTGGCACCCGCTACAACAAAGACAAAACCTGGGTAGGTGGAAGCATTGCATTTTTTGAAAAATTTTAAATAAGGGAAGAAATATGAAAAAAGGAAACAGCAGGTTTGAATTTTACCTTAAAAAAATAGAAGTTTTATTAGATGACGCTGCCAAGGATCCCAACCCTGCAATGTGGTTGTACAGCCATGATGCCCGTACGCCCTTGTTTATGCTGGAAGGCTTGAGCAAAGTGTACGAAGGCATGCACAACAAAAAGAAATTTGGCAAATTAAAAGATCATTTTAAATTGTTGGAAGATGGTATTGGCCAAATAGATTACTACGAATACTATTCAAATATATTTAAAGAAAGTGCTACCATTCCTGTTCATATTCGGGAATATATGGAGGCACAGGCACGTGAAAAAATTCAACACCTGAATGATGTACTCGTCAGTGAAAAATGGATCCATGATGGCAAAAAAAGATTGTCGAAAATAAGGAAGTCGTTGAAGAAAGCCGATTGGATGAACCAGAAAGAAGAAGTGTTGGCGGTACGTTCTTTTTATGAAAAAGAAATCAACAGCATTAAATCATTTGTAAAAGAAGCCAATGGTGCATTTACAGAAATGGAGCACCAGGTGCATGAATTTCGGAGAGATGTACGATGGCTGAGCATTTATCCGCAGGCATTGCAAGGGATGATACAGTTGAGTAACAGTGGCCTTTCGGAAAATGACACAGCAGCATATTGCACAGAAGATATTGTAAATTCAAAGTACAATGTAATGCCAGATGCCGGTGAACAGCATTGGTTTTTATTGTTAGAGAAAAATTATTTTTATGCTTTGAGTTGGGTCATTGCTGCCATTGGCGATTTAAAAGACGAGGGCTTGCAAGTATTTGCTTTAACAGAAGCATTGCAACTGGTTGATCAATTATCGCAGGAGGATGCTCACCAAAAAGCGTTTGAGTTATTGGGTGTACCCGCAGCTTTTGAACAAAACATTTTACAAAAAGCATCAGAAATCGTTCACGATTATATTCACAACGGATTGTTAGATCAACTCGTTTACAACACTGCTTACATCAAAGCAGCGGCTGTAACAGAATAGGAAAAAAATTCGGTGCGTAAAAATGGATGGATGTTTTTATTGTGAGAATATAAAACTAATAGCATGCAACTATATTTCAACATGCCAAAAGCATTGTATCAACATTATGAAAATGAGTTGGTAAAGGCAACAGAAAATTTAAAAAAAGGTTACCTGCAACAATGTTGGTACCACTACGAAAGAGCCCACATACTTGGTCAACGCTGGCCATTACAGCACAGTTATGTTCATTGGCAAATGTTGAAATTTGGGATTAAAATAAAAAGTACCAAAGAAGTGTTGGGACAAATTACACGATTGGTTTTTGGTGGAGTTAAATCGTTTGTAGGTACCGTGCCCATTGGCAACACCGGTGGAGCAAATGTACTTCCGTTAAAACCGATGGAAATACCATCAGATTTACAATTGATCTTTAACAGTGTAAATTTGAGGTAATTGAATACTAGAACAATCTTACAGAAAAGGGTGCTATTTACAGCACCCTTTTTTCGACATAAAAATGAATTTAAACAACCTATTAAATACCGCTCCTATCTTAACTATCATGTACCTCATATCAAAAGGCATTAAAAATATTGTATTCAAATCGGAGTAAAAAACCACGATCGGCAGTACGTTTCAGGTCGTTCACCAATGGAAAACGATAACCTGCATCAATGCGCATTCTACTCATCAAAATTAACTGTACAGAAGGGGCCAAATCTAAAAAAGTAGTCCCCGTTTCCCAATTGGTTTGTCCCAACAATTCAACCATCAAATTTAAATTGGGTTGGTTGTAATTGATATACTCTTTGGGCAACATCAGTTTACCTACCGACAATGTATAACCAACGGCATTGCGGTTATTATTGGCGTAAATGAACTTATTGCCTTTGCCATTGTCGGCTGCGTACATATGTGCTACAGATGCAGATAGCGCTACTTTGTTAATGAGCTGTGTAGCTATCAATCCCGTTTCTACGCCGCTGTTGTGTCCATTAACATCAATGGCAGGTTGGTGCACATCACTGTTGTTGTACGACAACCTTGTGTAAGCTGCCATTCTGAAATGACTGTGCACTTCATCAACGCTCAGGAAACGGTACTTGTAATATAAGGCGCCACCTTCTACAACGAGTTTGGTATTTCTGTTGCTTAAAAAAAATTCAGTATGCAGCATTGATTTTTTTGAGATACCAATCATTATTTCCGGTATGCTGTGAAAATTATAATTGTCTTTATCAGACACTTGCTGCATCAAACTATTGCTCAGCCTAAATCCGATGCTTTTAGCAGCCATATTACTGGCTGGTTCTGTATAAACGTATAATTCCTGCGCCACGCAACCTGCACCCATACAACAAAGCATTATACACATCGATAATCTTCTCATCGTTTGGTAATATTAAAAACCAACCGCATTAACGGATTGGTTACTGGTGATTTATAAAAGGGTTACATGGTACATTCTGCTACCAGCCACCATACCAGATGAGGCACAACAAGCAGCAGTAATGCCGGTTTTGTAGCATTCCATCTTGGTTAGGCCTTGGTTCTTTTTGTACACTTTACTGCTTACATAACCCTTGTCGAGAATTTGAATTTGACGAGAACCGTTTAATACTTGATCTGTGCTATTCAAAAAATGAAGGTTCATCCCTGCGTATTGCAAATGATCATCCTTTTGCGCTTTTACGTTATTGAACGATACATCGGCAGTAAGCTTCGATACAAAAAACCCTGCATCTTCTACCTTCTTTTTCAATTCGTCGAAGTCAACGGCAGCACCATCTTTAAAACTTATTTCAAAAGTAGAAGTGCTGATATTGCTCATCACTTTTTCAACATTCTCAAGCGTTTTTAGTGATTTGTTGATAGCATTGCTGCACATGCTACAGGTAAGCCCGCTAGCCTGTAAACTAACTTTGGTTATATGTGCCTGGCTATTGATTGCCAAAAACAGCACTATTATTAATAGTAATTTTTTCATGATTAAAATTTGAAAACGTGAAGAATCATTCCCTTATTCACCAAGCTCACTACCTTACAGCATTAAAATATTGCTATAAGGCAGTAGCATGGAAAAAAGAATGTAGTTGAAGCTACTTATGACTTGCAGCAAGATTTGTCTTTGCAGCAATTGTCTGTTTTACAAGAATCAGCAGCAGTGCCGCAGGTTTTGTTGCTGCAACATGCGTCTGCGACAGTAGCTTTTCTTTCGTATTTGCAACAGCCATGTAATTTGTTGTACACTTTATCAGGAGCCGAAAAGTCTTGAGTGTCATAACCGCTATTGGCTATTTTTTGTTGAATTTTTTTAGCGTCGGTTTTATTAGAAGCGAAGGTTACTTTTAGTTCTTTCGACTCTTCGTTCCAAACTGCTGTAGTAGCACCTGCCTTGGTGGCGGCTGTTTCGATGGTTTCTTTGCACATACCGCAGTTACCCCATACTTTGATGGTTTCTTCCTTTAAAGTGGTTTGGGCAAAAGCATTGTTTGAAAAACAGATAAAACTGAATAATACGGCGAAAATTGATAATACTTTCATGATGGTGATTTTTTAAATTGAATAGATGTTTGAATGGCGTTTACGCGCGGGTATTTGTTTAACGGTTGGTTAAACGTTTCATTACAAATATTCAAATCACAATCTAAAAACCCCATGTAAAATTCTGGCTGGGGGCTGTAAATAATCGGGTGGAGAATGTCCTACTGGTTGGGCAATGGAAGCATTTGTTGCCACCTGCCAATCGAAAGTAGGGTATGTATGAATTGTGGCTATCTCTCCAATTTGAAAAGAGTAATCTGCCACGGCTTTTTTATGACTGTCTTCTAATTTAAAAAACTGGTGTTCATCGCTGCAGCAGCCTTTTTTGTTCTGCTCTTTCATGCCACATTTACCACATTTTTCATCAGATAGCTGGTAAAAATCCACCCCTGCTTTCTCTCCCATACAATAATGTATTTCCATGGCAATGCCGCTAGACACTGTCATGTACATCATGGTTAATATGAAGAGGAATATCTTTTTCACGAAGCAAATTTACGAAAAACTGTGAATGTAGATGTTAAAATGAGCGCATCTTACCTAATTACCTCAATGTCTGTTAGTTTAGTGACGTTAATTAACAAACCACCATCTTATGCCTAAACGGAAAATCAAGCCTTGTGTGGGAATTAATGGGGCTGCAAAGTTGTTGTTAACAAACCCAAACCCATTTTTGAAACTAATGGTATTCAGGTTTTCGAGCCGAAGAAAACCGGTGAAACTTTTGATCCTGAAGTGTAAAAATGCGTGTACATCAGGCAAATTGCGTAAGGTAAAAGTATCCTGTGTTACAAACTGCCCCACCAATGGGGAATAGGCGTAGGCTTTGTAAGGGGTGAAGTAGCGTACTTCTAGTCCGGTACTCAAGCTGAGGTTTTTAAAAAGCTGTCCTTCATAAGCCAAACGTGCCCTCGTATACAATAAAGGTACCCGAATGGGTGCAGCTGCATCTGTTTGTTGCAAGGTTGCGTCTGCATATAAGAACCATCTTTTAGACAGGGATATTTTTTTAGAAGCTGATAGCTGCAAGATGTTGATGAGTTTGCTGCTTTGAAGTGTTTGATACCCATTAAAAAAATAACTGTAATTGGCAATAAGGTGATTACTAAAAGATAAGTTCACCACTGGATTGTTGGCGGTGGCGCCAAAACTGATGATGTTTTCTTTGTTGAAACCGCTGTTGTCATTTCCCAAATTAAAGGAGGACCTGCTGTCGAAAATAAAAGAAGGGGTTCGATTGGTATTGTTGAAAAACAAACGAACATCTCCTAATTTTTTATTCAGAAAACGATTGATGCTGGCAGATACATTGTAATCGCCGGAATTGAATCCATTCAGGTAAAATTCTCCTTTTAGTTGCATTTCCCATTTCCGGTTACGGGTTCTGTTGCGGTACTCGCCGTGCAAACGGATGTTGTACAAATCTACTTCGCCGCTGCTGGTGGTACCGCTTATGTTTTGCAGACTCACCCCGGCTTTTAAAAACTGCGCTGGATTTTTGGGATCGGGAAATGATATCAGTGAAAAATCGTTTTCCATCATTCTCCATTTTTCTGCTGCCACAATGGTGTCGGTCGTTCCAACAAAACTAAGGTTGTACCAATCTTTGTAAATACCGGGCTCGGCAGCTTGGTCTCTAAAAGTGTATTGGTAATTATTGTAAATGAACGAATGTTGTACGCGGAGTTTGGGATAAAATAAATATTCAGTAGTAGAGTCGTTGATGGCAATAGAATCTTTTTTACCCAGGTCGTAACTCTGTTGCAGATAAATAGCTGCATTGCGGTAAATGTTTCCGGTAAGAATAGTGGTAGAAAAGGGATTGGTAAAATATTGTGCCTGGTTGCCAAGGTTCACATCTATACTGAAACGATCTTTAGCATTGGGATCTAAGATGGAGGAATCGTTTTGAATGCCTCCATTTTCCGATGCACGAATGGTATTGCTGAGTACCACAAAAAAATTATTGTACCGCTTTTTTTTACTTTGGTAATTGGCAAAGAAACGAACACTGTTGTGGTTGTTGTTTTGGTTTATAAAAAAACCTGGCGCATTAATGAGTCTGTAATCGAAGCCTGCATTAAAATTTGGCTTCACATTTTGGGTATGCTGTGCCATTACCATTTGTTCTTTGCCAGATGCCAATTGATAACCGAGTAAAGAAAAAGGCCGAGTAGTTTTGTAAAATTTAGTTTCCTCTATGCTGTATTTGTATATATCAAAGGCATGAAAACCTGCATCCCATCCTGCTTTGTGAAAAGGATTGTATATCAAAGAGGTGGCGGCTGAGCCATTGTTACCCATAGATAAATAAGACATGGGAATGGGAAAGTAGGTGTCGATGTTGTTTACCGATGAGTCGATCGCATAACGCTTCAGCGCATCTAAATAACGATAGCTGATGCTGATAGAATCTTTCAGATCGTCTCTTTGCTGAAAGCCAATGTTGCTGGTATCTTTTTTCTGACGAATATCACGCAGGTCACCACCAATACGACTGGGATCGAGTGGTATGGCCGTAGGATCCTGCGCTTGTGCAGCCACTGCCATCATTAAAACAACAAAAAAAAGAACGCTGTATTTCATGTCAGTTTTATAACTGGGCAATCATTGCTTTAAAAATGTGCGTTAGTTTGGGCTCGGCTTCTTTTGCAGCTTGCAACACTTCTTCATGTGTGATCACATTTTCTTCTTCGCGGATACCTAGGTCTGTAATAACGCTGACGGCAAAAACGGGCAAGCCCATGTGCACTGCAGCAATCACTTCCTGCACAGTGCTCATACCCACTGCATCTGCACCGAGGGTATGTAGCATTTTGTACTCTGCTTTTGTTTCGAAGGTGGGGCCAGTAACGCCAAT
>JBIIPY010000034.1:0-25874 GCA_044342365.1 Ferruginibacter sp.
TCGTATTTGCTCACTAAATTATTAAGTGTAGAAGCGCAGCACCTTATTTCGCAGTTGCGATTAAAAGTGCAGAAAAAAATGCTTTCACTGCCCATCAGTTATTTCGACAACAATAAGTCTGGCGCTTTGGTAAGTCGCATTATGAACGATGTAGAAGGTGTGCGAAATTTAGTGGGTACGGGCTTGGTGCAATTAATTGGTGGTATCCTTACCGCAATCATTTCATTGGTATTGCTTATAAAAATAAGTGCTATGATGACGTTGTATGTGTTGCTACCAGTGGCTTTGTTTGCGGTGGTGGCTGCCAAAGCTTTTACTTACATTCGTCCCATTTTTAAAAAGCGGGGCGTGCTCAATGCCGAGGTTACCGGCAGACTTACAGAAACCATTAATGGTGTAAGGGTCATTAAAGGGTTCAATGCAGAGGAACAGGAAAACAATACTTTTGAAAAGGGCGTAGAGCAATTGTTTTTGAATGTGAAGCAAAGCCTCACTTCTACGGCCATCATCACTAGTTCTGCAACACTTTTGCTAGGATTGGCCTCTGCTGGCATCATGGGAATTGGTGGTTACATGATCATCAATGGAGAACTTACCTTTGGCGAATTCCTGTCCTTTACTTTATACCTCGGTTTTATGATTGCTCCCATTGTGCAAATGAGCAACATCGGCAGCCAGCTTACCGAGGCTTTTGCTGGGCTCGACAGAACGCAGGAAATCATGAACATGGATCCAGAAAATGATGAAAAAAGTAGAACCATTGCGCTTCCCGTTTTAAAAGGCGACATCCGTTTTAATCATGTTTCTTTTTCTTACGAAGAAGGAAAGGAAGTTGTAAAAGATATTAGTTTTGATGCGCCCGCAGGCTCTGTTACCGCATTGGTGGGCAGTTCGGGATCGGGTAAAACTACCATTGCCAGCTTAGCCGCCACATTTATCACACCCGATTCGGGCACCATCACCATCGATGGCATCGACCTTAGTAAGGTAGTGCTAAGCCAATACAGGCAGTACCTTGCCGTGGTACTGCAGGACGATTTTTTATTTGAAGGAACCATTAGAGAAAATATTTTATTTGCACGCCCTAATGAATCTGAAGAAAATCTAACAAAAGCAGTGAATGCAGCTTATGTAAATGAATTTACCGACCGGTTTGAAAAAGGCCTAGATACCGTGATTGGCGAGCGCGGCATCAAATTATCTGGCGGACAGCGGCAACGCATTGCCATTGCAAGGGCCATACTGGTCAATCCAAAAATCATTTTACTAGATGAAGCCACTTCTAGCCTCGACACAGAAAGTGAGGCGCTTATTCAGCAGAGCTTGAACGAATTGATGAAAGGCAGAACCACTTTTGTAATTGCACACCGGCTTAGCACCATTCGCCAAGCGCAACAAATATTGGTTATTGAAAATGGAAAGATTGCCGAACGCGGGAACCATCAAGACCTGATCGATAAAAAAGGCAGGTACTATGAATTGTTTACTTACCAGGCCAGAATATAAAAGCAACCCTTTGCATATAGCTATCCTGTGTTTGTGGGTTTTTATTCTTCCCAAACGCCCAACCCTTCGCGTATCACGCTGTATTCACTGCTGGTACAATCTACTATTGTACTTGGAATCATGCCTCCAATGCCACCATCAATTACGAAATCTACTTCTTTCATCATGCGCGCGTAAATGATTTCGGGATCGGTGTAATCCTCCACCATTTCACCTGGAAGAGAAGCACTGAGCAAAGGATGATCAAGTGCATCTAAAATATGCCGGCAAATTTCGTTGTTGGGTACCCGTAAACCGATGGTGCTTTTTTTGTTTTGTAAGATCTTTGGCACTTGTTTGCTGGCTGGCAAAATAAATGTGAATGGTCCTGGTAAGTAATGTTTGAGCAATCGATACAATGGCGTGTCGATGCTTTTGGTATAATCGCTCAGATGACTGAGGTCTCTGCAAATAAATGTCAGTTGTGCTTTGGCAGGATCTACCCCTTTTATCCTGCAAATTTTCTCCACCGCTTTGGGTTGGAAAATATCGCAGCCCAACCCGTAAATGGTATCGGTTGGATAAGCTATAATGCCTCCATCCAACAAACACTCTACTACTTGTTTGATGAGCCTAGGCTGCGGATTTTCGGGATGAATGTGCAATAACATGCAGCAAAAGTAATTCCTTTTGTGAGCAAAGGCCATACTTTACGGGCATTACTGCTCAGGCCCTTTGTTTACTGCTCCTTTTCCGCTACTTTTGCAGCGCAAAAATCAATTTACCAAACTCTATTTTTTATGTCTCTGATCACTGTTGGCACCATGGCTTTTGATGCTATTGAAACACCTTTTGGCAAGGTAGACCAAATCGTAGGCGGATCCGCCACCTATGTAGCGTACGCGGCCAGCAACTTTATTAAACCCGTACAACAGATCTCTATTGTGGGATACGATTTCCCGGAATCTGAAATGGAAGAACTAAAAAGCAGGGGTGTTGAGGTGGATGGAGTGGAAGTAGTTGCCGACAAAAAATCATTTTTCTGGAGTGGTAAGTACCATATCGATATGAACACTCGCGATACCTTGGTGACCGACCTAAATGTATTGGAAGACTTTAACCCCATTGTACCAGAATCGTACCAGGGGGCAGAATTTTTGATGTTGGGTAATCTGATGCCAAAATTGCAATTGAGTGTTATCAATCAAATGAAAGTGCGTCCAAAACTAATTGTAATGGATACCATGAATTTTTGGATGGACATTGCATTGGATGATTTAAAAGAAGTGCTGAAGAAAGTAGATGTGTTGTTGGTGAACGATGGTGAAGCACGCCAGCTAAGCGGTGAAGTTTCATTGGTAAAAGCTGCGCGCATCATCATGGATATGGGACCAAATTTTTTGATCATTAAAAAAGGAGAACACGGTGCCTTGTTGTTTCACAAGAACCACGTATTTTTCGCTCCTGCATTGCCCTTAGAAGAAGTGTTTGATCCAACAGGAGCAGGCGATACCTTTGCGGGTGGGTTCATTGGCTATTTGGCAAAAACCAAAGACATCAGTTTCGAAAATATGAAAACAGCCATCATCGTTGGAAGTGCAATGGCGAGTTTCTGCGTAGAAAAATTTGGTCCGCAACGCATGAAGGAAATTACCAAAGAAGATATTGACACCAGACTAAGTGAGTTTGTGCAACTGGTGAACTTTGACATAGATCTGGTGTAGTTTTTGATGCTATCAAAAAATTAAAAGGTTGGTAACATTGCGGTGTTGCCAACCTTTTATGCTTAGCGCATTTATCATTTATTAGTTGTTTATTGTATGATTGAAATCATCGTGTTGTTTTTCCTGGGCCGGCATATTGGTAGAATGGCAGCAGGTAAAGGGTTATCGCCCAACAAGTGGATCCTGTACCTGGTATTGGCCTGGGTTGGAGCAGAGTTTATTGGTGTTATACTGGGTATTATGTTGTTTGGTATTGGTAATCTTTTTGGGTTAATGATGTTTGCCATTGCTTGTGCATTTGGTGGATATTTATTGGTACGCAAACGGCTAGAAGATATGCCCGATTCAGAGGGGTCATAAAAAAGGGCACCCTTCCTGTAATTTTTTGAAACCATCGGTTACTAATATTTAAAAAAGTAAACCAATGGCAAATCCCACCACTTCAAGCCCTGCTGTAAAAAACTGGAACAAACCGGCCTACATCATTTTTGTAGCCTTGGGCATCTTTTATGCTTATAAAAAAGATGTTACCAGTGCCTGTATATATTGGAATATGGCAGTAGTATTTGATCCGTTTGACACCAACAAACCTTTTCCGAAGCGGCCACTGTACCAGCGCATTTGGCTGTTCGCTCACGTAATCATTGGTTTTACGCTCCTAATTTTATTGCTTACAGAAGTATTTTAAAAATCAGACAGGCCATTTTTTCACTGTTCGTTGTCGCGATACGGAATTTACCCTTTATGCCAGCTTCCTTGGCTAAATTTTCACTTCTGCCCTTTAAATATTTAATAACTTTGTTACACAAATAAAAGTTATGTCAGTAGAAGCGATAGAAAGACCAGCACTTACTCCCAAAGATTTTGCTACCGATCAGGAAGTACGTTGGTGCCCGGGTTGCGGCGATTATTCCATCTTGGCCCAAGTGCAGAAAATAATGCCAACGCTGGGTATTCCCAGAGAAAATATTGTGATCATCAGCGGAATTGGCTGCAGTAGCCGTTTTCCCTATTACATGAACACTTATGGCATGCACAGCATTCACGGCCGTGCTACAGCCGTTGCCAGTGGACTAAAAGCAGCTAGGCCCGAACTGAATGTATGGATTGTAACCGGTGACGGCGACGGACTCAGCATTGGAGGCAATCATACCATACACCTGCTGCGCCGAAATTTTGATGTGAACATTTTGTTGTTCAATAACCAAATTTATGGGTTAACCAAGGGGCAATATTCTCCTACATCCGAAGAAAATAAAATTACCAAGAGCACTCCAATGGGCAGCATCGATCATCCGTTTAACCCTTTGGCATTGGCCATGGGTGCAGATGCAACCTTTATTGCCCGCACGATGGATCGTGATCCCAAACACCTGCAAGCCATGTTGCTTCGCAGCCAGGCACACAAAGGATCTTCCTTTCTTGAAATATACCAGAACTGCAACATCTTCAACGATGGCGCCTTTGAAATATTCACCGAAAAAAGTTCTAAACCGGAAGAAGTCATTTTTCTTGAACAAGGCAAACCCTTGGTATTTGGCGCTAACAGCAACAAAGGAATCAAATTAGATGGTTTCAAACCAGTAGTAGTAGCATTAGCGGAAGGCAGTTCTACAGATGATTTGTGGATCCACGATGAACGAGATTTCTACAAAGCACAAATCCTCATTCGCATGTTCGATGATCCTCGTATTGAGGGCCACTTGCCAAGACCATTTGGTGTTTTTTACCAAACCGATAGGGCTTGTTACGAAGACGTGATGGAAATGCAATTACAAGAAGCCATCGCCAAGAGCGGAGCAGGTGATTTAGATAAATTATTAAGAGGTAGAGAAACCTGGACGATCAGTTAAGGAGATTCCATCTTCATAAAATTACAAAGAGGCAGTCATCATCATGGCTGCCTCTTTTTTTAAGAATAGTAATCTCAAAAGTTTTTGTGTAGCTTATTGAAGCCCGAAACGTTTCACCAGTTCCTCTGCAATTTGAACAGCGTTGGTAGCGGCTCCTTTTCGTAAATTATCGCTCACTACCCAGCAGTTGAGTGTGTTGGGTTGTGTTTCATCTCTACGAATTCTGCCCACAAAAGTATCGTCTTTATCATGAGCAGTTAACGGCATCGGATACACGAAGTTATCGATGTCGTCTTGTAAGGTTACGCCAGGGCTGCTGTGAAAAATATCTTTTATTTCTGTGAGGGTGAAATCGTTTTCAAATTCAATGTTGATGCTTTCGCTGTGACCACCTAATGTGGGAATGCGAACACAGGTAGCCGTTACCTTCACATTGTTGTCTTCCATTATTTTTTTTGTCTCGTTCACCATTTTCATTTCCTCTTTGGTATAGGAGTTATCGGTGAATACGTCTATCTGTGGAATCACATTGAGGTCGATTGGATATTTGTATGCCATCGGGCCATCTATACCTTTGCGCTCATTCATCATTTGTTCTACGGCCTTTACGCCTGTGCCAGTTACACTCTGGTAAGTACTTACCACCACCCGCTTAATTTTAAAACGATCGTGTAAAGGCTTTAAGACTACTACCATTTGAATGGTGCTGCAGTTGGGATTGGCAATAATTTTATCGGCCACGGTAAGCACATGAGCATTTACTTCGGGCACCACTAGTTTTTTGGTTTCATCCATGCGCCATGCGCTGCTATTGTCTATAACGATGATGCCAGCGTTTGCAAATTTTGGCGCCCATTCTAAAGAAGTGCTACCACCAGCGGAAAAGAGTGCGATCGCTGGTTTGGCGTCAATGGCATCCTGCATGCCAATGACCTTGTATTTTTTTCCATTGTATTCAATTTCTTTACCGATAGATTTTTGGGATGCAACCGGCAATAATTCTGTAACCGGAAAATTTCTTTGGGCCAACACTTCCAACATTTTGGTACCTACCAATCCGGTGGCGCCTACAACGGCAATTTTCATTTTTTGATGGTTTGGTGATGATAAAAAACAATGCCTCCCGTTTTGGCGGAAGGCAAAGGTATCTTTTGTACAATACAGGTTGCTCAACTCCGCCGGGCGGTCTGTTTCATCTTTATTGTTTGTTTACTCATTGTCATAACGATGGATGAATTTAACAACTAATGATTGAGTTGCCAAAATGATTTTTAACTTTTTAAGTTGGTTTGTTTAACAAAATGTTTAGCAGCTGCATAGGTTTGATTAAAGGGCTAAAAAAGAATGTTCCTTTTTTAAATTCCGAGTGTAAATTGTCTAGAAAACAGGTCGAAACCAGCTTTCGTTGTTCCCGAATCCTTCACAATTTAATAAACACAAATTTCCTATTCAAGTGCATAAAATAGTATCTTTAAAAGCTACACATCTGCGTATGATCAAAAAGCTACTTTCTTTGCTGGTTTTGTTATTATGGTTCGGATCTTCCCATGCACAGTTTACAGACAATTTCTCAGATGGCGATTTTACAAATAACCCCACATGGGTAGGCAGTAGCTCCGATTTTTTGGTGAACCCTTCTTTTCAATTGCAAAGCAACAATACCACAGCCAACAGTACTTTTTATTTGAGTACGGTAAACGGCAAGGCCACCAACGCACAATGGGATTTTTATTGCCAATTTACCTTTAATACTTCAGGTGCTAACTATACAGATGTATACCTTACAGCTTCCGCTTCAGATATTTCACAAGCAGCTACCACCGGCTATTTCGTAAGAATAGGCAATACCGACGATGAAATAAGTTTGTACCGCAAAGACGCTACTGCTTCTGTAAAAATAATTGATGGCGCCAATGGCATCACCAACAGCAGTAATAATACATTGAGGATTCGAGTCATTAGAGATGCCAATAATTTATGGACCCTCAGCCGTGATATAACGGGAGCGGGTACAAGTTTTGTAGCGGAAGGTACCGTGGTAGACCAGGTATACCTTACGTCTTCCTTTTTTGGAATATTGGTTCGGCAGAGCACCGCCAGTTTTTTTCAACGCCATTTTTTTGATAACATCAGCGTAGTAGATTTTACGCCAGATGTAACGGCTCCTTTGTTGCAGTCGGCCACTGCTATTAATGTAACTTCTGCAGACGTGTTGTTCAACGAACCAGTTTCACTGGCTAGCAGTCAACAAGTAACCAATTACTCGGTGAACAATGGCATTGGGAACCCCATCTCTGCACAAAGAGATGCTACCAATACAGCATTGGTACACCTCAGCTTTGGCACAGCATTTCCCAATAGAACACCTTTGCAGCTTACCGTTAATGGCGTAGCAGACGTTGCAGGCAATGCCATCAACAACGGTACGGCAAGCTTCACTTATTTTACCGCCGTGCAATACGATGTGCTCATTACCGAATTAATGGCCGATCCAACTCCACTGGTTGGTTTACCAGATGTGGAGTGGGTAGAGTTGCGCAATACATCTGGTTTCGACATCAATTTACAGGGCTGGCGCATTGGTAAACCCACAGGACAAAGCGGCCCCATGCCCTTTTATAATTTAAGGGCAGATAGTGCTGTGATTGTTTGCACTGGTTCAGCAGTTCCTGCATTGTCAGCATTTGGAGCAACCATTTCGGTAACCAGTTTTCCCAGTTTAAACAATACCGGCGATTTATTGTACCTGCGTTCGAACCAAGGGGCAGTGATTCATGCCGTAAATTATACAGATGCATGGTATCAAAACGAGTTAAAAAAAGGAGGCGGCTGGTCGCTCGAAATGCAGGATACCAAAAACCCCTGTGCAGGCATCAGTAATTGGAAAGCCAGTAACAATTCGGCTGGAGGAACACCGGGTAAACTCAACTCGGTAAACGGCGTTAACCCAGACAATACGGCTCCTTCATTGTTTCGAGCCTACGCTCCCGATAGTGTAACGGTGGTGTTGGTGTTCAACGAACCATTAGACAGTGTTGCTGCCGCTAACCTAACATCTTACAGCATCAGCAACGGTATAAGCATCGCACAAGCAGTACCACTTTCATTTGTATTTGATAGGGTGCAACTTCGTTTGAGTACCCCCTTATTACGAAACAACATTTATACAGTTACTGCAAATGGCGTAAAGGATTGTGCGGGCAACAGCATTGGCAATGCCAGAACTGCAAGGGTGGGCTTGTTTGAATCATTGTTGCCGTACGATGCAGTTGTAAACGAAATTTTATTTAATCCAGCCCCTTCCAGCAACGATTATGTAGAAGTGTACAATCGCAGCAATAAGATCATCAACTTGCGCCAAATGTACCTTGCCAATAGAAACAGTAGTGGCGCCATTAGCAGTATCACACAGGTGAGCATAGAAGATTACCTGTTGTTTCCGCAAGATTTTATGGTGTTTACTGAAAACGCCTCACTGGTAAAATCTACTTATGTAGCCAACAACCCAGCTGCATTCATAGAACTATCCATGCCATCTTTCAGTGATGACGAAGGCAATGTCATTTTGTTGAATGAACAAGGTGCGGTGGTTGATGACATTCCTTATAAAGATGACTGGCATTTTGCCCTCATCAGCAACGATGAAGGCGTAGCCCTTGAACGAATTAATTACGACGATACCACTCGCAACAATCCTGCTACGATCAATATTGATGAGCAGGCTCAGAACTGGCACAGTGCAGCCACTAACATTGGATACGGAACACCTACCTACCGAAACTCACAGTTTAGGATAGACGCAACGGTGCAGGGTACAGTGAACACCACTCCAGAAACCATTAGTCCAGACAATGACGGCTTTGATGATTTTGCTACCATCCATTACAACTTTCCAGCGCCAGGCTATGTAGCCAACATCACCATTTTTGATGCTGCGGGAAGGCCTGTCAGATACCTTCAACGCAGTGCACTTTGCGGTACGCAGGGTTTTTTCCGCTGGGATGGTTTGGGCGATAGGACACAACCACTGGCAGTAGGTATTTATGTGTTGTACACAGAAGTTTTTAACCTGGAAGGGAAAAGTAAAAAGTTTAAAAATGTAGTGGTGTTGGCAAGGAAAAGATAAATACGCTCACGCACCATTTTTTACGATTGATATTTTATTGCTGCTATAAATAAACAACCGCTCAGCACATAAATGGCAGATGGCTCTTTTCTTCATCAATATTGATTTAACTTTCAATTGTTATAGTTTTTTTTATTCCATTTAAACAAACTAACATGCCAACAAATCATTCTTTTTCGCTGTTGATGAAACGCACATTCACCGCAGCAGCTGTTATTACCAGCCTCATTTATTGTAACAACAATTCTACTATGACCAAAGAAGCATACGCATGGCCGCAAAATATACAACCTCCTGTAGCGGCTAAAAAGCCAACCAATTTAGCTGCACATGGAGACGTTAGAGTAGACAATTATTTCTGGCTAAACGACTTTTTTAAAAAAGGTCCCGACAGTGGTAACGTTGTGGCTTACCTAGAGGCAGAAAACAAATATTATGACACCATGATGGCAGGCACCAAAGACCTTCAGGAAAAGTTGTACCAGGAAATGAAAGGCCGCATTAAAGAAAAAGATGAATCGGTACCCGTTTTTAAAAATGGCTATTATTATTACAACCGCGTGGTAGAAGGGAAAGACTATTATGTAGCCTGCAGAAAAAAGGGAAGTCTGGATGCAGCAGAAGAAGTACTGTTAGATGTAAATACAATGGCAGAAGGCCATGAATATTATCGCATCGGCGGTAGCGAAGTGAGTCCGGATAACAAACTGTTGGCCTATGGCGTTGATACCGTAAGCAGAAATGAATTTACGGTGCACATTAAAAATTTAGAAACCGGCGAAATATACAAAGATGCCATTCCTCGATCAACCGGCGGAGCTGTTTGGGCGACCGACAATAAAACCATTTTTTATACTTCACAAAATCCGGTGACCTTACTGAGCGAAAAAATTAAACGCCATACTTTGGGTACCGATGCAGGATCTGATGTAGTAGTGTACGAAGAAAAAGATCCTAGTAATTACATTGGAGTCGGCAAAACTAAATCTGATGAATACATTGTCATTGGTTCCAGCGCTACGCTCAGTTCTGAGTACAGAATTTTGCCTGCCAATGAGCCAATGGGAGCATTCAAAGTATTTCAACCTAGGATGAAAGAAGTATTGTATGATGTAGATCATGCCAACGGTTTGTTTTACATCCGCACCAACATGAATGCAAAGAATTTTAAAGTGATGACGAGTAGCCCATCCAATACCAATGTTGCTGCTTGGACAGATTTGATTCCTCACAAAGACAGCGTCCTCATTGAAGGGCTCGATGTTTTTAAAAATCATATTGCGGTGAGCGAACGTAAAAATGGCCTTACACAAATTCACATCATCAACACAAACAGCAAGGCAGAACATTACTTAGATTTTGGCGAACCCAGTTACGCAGCCAATCCCATGTACACACCAGAATACAACACAGACGTTATCAGATATAGTTATACCTCCCTTGTTACGCCTGGCAGTGTGTATGATTATAACATGAACAGCAAAGAGAAAAAGTTGATGAAGCAACAGGAAGTAGTGGGTGGTTACAATACCGCAGCTTACATCACCGAGCGTTTGTATGCCACTGCAAAAGATGGCACCAAAGTGCCCGTTTCTATCGTGTATAAAAAAGGGTATAAAAAAGACGGTGATTCGCCGCTGTTGTTGTACGGGTATGGCTCATATGGTGCTAGTATGGATGCTTCTTTCAGTAGTGGAAGAATTAGTTTGTTAGACCGTGGCTTTGCTTTTGCAATAGCGCACATCAGGGGTGGACAAGAAATGGGTCGCCAATGGTATGAAGATGGCAAGTTGTTTAAGAAGAAAAACAGCTTTACCGATTTTATTGACTGTGCCGATTTTTTAATCAGCGAAAAATTCACGAGCAAAGAACATTTGTATGCCATGGGAGGCAGTGCGGGTGGTTTGTTGATGGGTGCTGTGGTAAATATGCGTCCAGAATTGTGGAAGGGTGTTGTTGCACAAGTGCCTTTTGTAGATGTAATAAATACCATGAGCGATGCTAGTATTCCACTAACTACCAACGAATACGATGAGTGGGGCAATCCTGCCAACAAAGAAAGTTACGACTATATGAAATCGTATTCTCCTTACGATAATGTGGAAAAGAAAGCATACCCAAATATGTTGGTCACAACGGGTTTACACGACAGCCAGGTGCAATATTTTGAACCTGCCAAGTGGGTGGCCAAACTACGTGAAATGAAAACCGATAACAACTATGTATTGCTGTACACCAACATGGAAGCCGGACATGGAGGAGCCAGTGGCAGGTACAAAGTATTGAAGGATAGGGCCAGAGAATTTGCATTCTTGTTTGCATTGGAAGGCATCAAAGATTAAATGCTGTATTACATTAACATAACAAATGCTGTTTCTTAAACCATTGCTGGTTATTGAAACAGCATTTTTGTTTACGGTAACCACTGCGTTTATACAACAATTCTTCAGCCGATTTTATACCGATTAGACAAACAATATAGTCCGATATCGGCTATCGCCTCATTGTACAATTTGTTTGATACCATCGGCATTTACTCCCGAAAGCATTCGGGATAAGATTTATAAAATATTGGCATATTATATAAATCACATTGGTATTATTGTAACAATAATTTATTGGTACCTACTAATTTTCCTTTCTCATCTATAACAGTAACCAGGTAACTACCGCCACTCCAATGGGCAGGAATGGGAATTTGTTGGGTGTCATTTTTAACCGCCACGTTTAGTAACTGCTGCAACAATTGGCGGCCTGTGGCATCGCTGATGCGAATGCGATAAGTGCCAGCTTCTTTTAATTCGATGGCAAATGATTGACCAGGTTGGGCGGGGTTGGGGTACAATTTAAACGACGGAGTAAAACGGGCCTTTATGTTTTGTAGGGTATCGATTATCATAGTACTATTGGTAGTGCAAGTAATGATCATACCTGCAGACATAGCACCCATTCTCGTCTTTGTAGTATATGAACTTTCAAGAATAACATTATCTAGGTCAACAGCCGTTTTTTGTAAGACAACTCGAGCATTTCGAATATATTTTACAGATAGTTTGTTATTTGTAAAACCAACAGCACTCACCTCGATACTTTCTGTAAGTGGATAATGACTCATGTCTGCATAGCCGTTTTCATCTGTAATAAATGTTTTGGTGGCAGGAAACAAAATGACGCTGGCACTTGGGATGGGTAAACCTGCTGTATCCACAATCTGTAGTTGTTGTATTTTATTGGCCATCAGCTTCTGAATGCCTCTTGTTCTTTTGCTGGTTAAGCCGCCTACCATTATCTCATTAGAAATGAGGCTTTGAGTAGGAAGCAAAATGGTATCTCCCAACGTTTTGTTCATGTTTACTTCGCCACTTTTCATTGCACCTTGTGCCTTTGCCATTTGCCCTTTGGTGATCATCATTACAAAAGCAAGCAGGTACTGCCAGTAAACAAATAACTTTTTGCGTCGTTTTGTCGCGGGCTCAATGCTACGGTCTAACTGGTCGGTATACACCCTGCCACAAACATTGCTGTCTTTTAATTTTTCGAAATATTGCATCAATGCCGCATCGCTCATGTTGCTAAAATCTACAACGGTTTTACTGCAAGAAGTACAAAACCGACCTTGATTGTTGGGGGTCATTTTGTTCCAGTCCTGGTGACAAGGCTCTGGAATAGAAAGTTGAATAGGCTGTTGCATAGCGGTTGTTTTTTAAGAGATGCAGCAGCGGAAAGATTTGCACAAATAGTAACTATGTTTTCAAAAAATAGTCGTTTACCATTTTTTATCAGAGAAAGCTGTTGGTATAGAAAGTTGTTTTTTCAATCAATTAAATAACAAAATGCACATTTCACATTAGTGAAATACCACCACACATTGCATCACTGTTCTTCTCTGGAAAGCTCCTCGATGTTTTCGCCCAGTGTTTTTAAATGTTTACCAAAGCTTTTGTTGAACAGCCATTTGGCCAACCAATAGGCCAACGGAACCAGCACGGCAATACAGATTAAGAGGGTAATTTGTACAATGGGCTTGCTCATGAAGAATTCGACCGATTTGCCAGAGCCCATGGCGCCACCCAACATAAAACCGCCTGCGGTGCTAATGGGGTAAATAAATAGTGCAACCCTTTGTTGGGTTTTCATCCATTGCATCATAGAGGTATGGTGCCGTTTCATTTCTGCGAGCAATGAATTTTGGGAAGAAACAAAAGGCTGTATGCTTTTGTACTGTTTGTATGCCGTGCCCACAGCCCATAAGGTGAATAGGAATACAATACCGATGCACAACCTCACTTGCCAAAAAGGGAAAAAGATGAGTATCAATATATAAGAAATAGCAATGCCAATTCCCCAGGCCATGTTGATGAGAAGGTTGTTTTTTATTTTCTGCAACGGCTGCTGAGAAGTTAATTTATTTAATTGTGGGTTGTTCATTAATGTAGCAAGGTCGTCATCTCCCTGCTCATTGATGTGTTGCCACTGTTTTTCTAAACTCATGGTATACTTACTTTAAAATAGTGGTTAGTTGTTGTTTAATTCTGTGCAGTTTTACAGATACATGGTTAAGGCCTATACCCATTATCTCTGCAATTTCTCCGTTGTTGTACCCATCTAAATGTGCTGAAATGATGGCTCGATCAGTTTCAGCTAATCTTCTGATGGCTTGTTGCAACCGCAGACTATCTTCCTTTAACCGGGCTGCACTTTCTACCGTGGGTGAAATTTCGTCTAACCGTTCCTGATAGTTTATTTTTTTTTGTTTCCGTTTTTGTGTGAGGATGGTGTTGAGACAGATACGGTAGAGCCATGTACTGAATTTAGCATCTCCTCTAAAGGAAGGCCAGCTTTTCCAAGCCTGAAGTAGTATCTCTTGGTAGAGGTCTTTTTTCTCTTCCGTATCTGCCGCATACAATCCTACCAGTTTAAAAATAATTCCCTGGTTGCTTTTCACAGCAGCTAAAAAGTCCTGTTCACTCACCGTTTATAGTTTTATGGGGGTTATGGTATAACCAGCATCAGTCAATAATTTAGTTAATCCCCACGGACCTGCAAGATGCAACGCGCCCACCGCAATAAAGGTAGATGCTTGTTGCATCAATTGGGGCAGCTTTTCCATCCAAGCGAGGTTGCGTTTTTTGACGAGGTAATCTTCGTCTGAACTGCTGAAATTCATGGCCTTGGCTACAGCATACATCTTATTTAAATCGCCTTGCAGCCAATAGTGCAACATTGAATCGCCCATGCTGAGCATTTCGGTTTTTTTGTTTAGAAATATGCGCAAAGCTTTTACTTGCTCTCCTTCCGATTCGCTGTTGAAGAGGATGTTCATTTGCTGATCAATGCTTTCTAAGGCCGTTACTGTTTTTCCATTTGCCTTGCCGGTTTGTTCGAAATACTGGTCTAAAAAATCGCCGGTATACTGTTTCACGCCATTCGATTTTAGGGAGTGTGCCAATGAAAGGGTTAATGTTATGGTAATCGGCTTCATGTTGTTCACAGCAGCAATACCAACGCCGATACTTTCTTTTAAAACCGCATCCAAACTATCTACCGCAGATGTTGGCAACAGGCTGCTCAAGGTTTTATTTTTCAACATACCTGCTTCCCTAGCAGCACCTATTTGCGTGGAATCTATCAGTACTTCTACTACCACGCCTTTAGCAGCCGATATCTTTTCTTTTACAGTAGGGAAACCATTTAAGTAACTGTCTTTAATGAGATGATAGGTGCCGTATATATAAGATGGTTCCTTGAGACCGTTCCCTGAAATGCTGTAAAATATACCGGGTTTGTGTTGCCCAATGGCAAATAAAGACCAAATACTGGCGAGCAGCAATAGTAAATTTATTTTACGAATGTGTGGGTATTTGTTGTTCATTGTAAATGATTTAGAAGTTGATTAATAAAACCGTCCGGACTTCGTACAATGAATAAGTAGCAGAGGGAGTAAAAAAATTACAGCCTATAAAAAAATATTTTGTATCAGGTTGAATTTATTGGAAATAAAAATTAATATAAACAAAACGGCATTCGTTGTAATTTTTTTTACAACAAATTCCGTTAAAACGATTTAATCAATCAATGTATGAGTAGTTGAATAGTAACTCGATGCTACAACCATTCAGAGAGGGGTTACTTTTTTAACGCTTCCCAGTATTCTGCCGCCCTACGTGTATGCGGAATCACAATGGTGCCACCCACGATATTTGCCACTGCAAATACTTCATACATTTCTTCGGTGCTTACGTTTAGCTCGTGGCTTTTGCCCAAATGATATTTGATGCAATCATCGCAGCGCAATACCATGCTAGCTACCAATCCTAATAATTCTTTGGTTTTTACATCCAAAGCGCCTGCTGCATAGGTGTTGGTATCAAGGTTCCAAAGTCGTTTGATCACTAAATTTTCTTTGCTTAGAATGAGTTCGTTCATTCTGGTGCGATAGTCGTTAAATTCATTTACCAATGTGCTCATAAAATAAAATTAAGTAGCAAAGGTAGGCAAAGCAGGTATCACAAAGGTTGAAGAGGACGCGGTTTGGTGCATCAATGATCAATTTTTACACAGATGCTGATGCAGGTGCCATTGGTGTCTGCAAAGTTGATCTGGCCATCAATTTCTTTCATCCTTTTTTTCATATTTTTTAGTCCGTTTCCAAAGTTATTGCTGCTCTTGATGCCGCTGCCATTGTCGGCCACATCTATACAGAGCCTGCCCTCTTTGGCATACATATTCACTGATACTTTGCTGGCGCCAGCGTGTTTGAGTGAATTGTGCAGGGCTTCTTTTATGATGAGAAATAAGTTTTTTCGCTGAACACCGCTGAGTTCTTTGTTGGAAGGAAGTTCGGCTGATACCTCACAGGAAAACAGCATGCCGCTGTTTTCGAAATAGGTGACTCCAAACTGACGAACATATTCTGTGAAATTTTGCAGACTGTCGTTTTCTGTATTCAAGCTCCAAATAATGGTATTCATTCGCTGCGCAATTTCTTTGGCAGTGCTCGAAATTTTCTGTGGAAAATGAGCCGATTTCCCCAGTGATAGTTGTTGTTCCTGTACCATCAAATCGCTCATCATCCGTATGCTGCTCAGCCCACCGCCTACATCATCGTGCAAATCGGCAATGATGCGCTCTCTTTCAGAAAACACAGCTCTCTGTCGCTGGTAAGCAGCATCAATCAACGATTTTTCATTATCGGCAATCTTGCTTTGTAAGGCCACCGTAAACAGAAAAATATCTGCCAAAATACTTATCATCACCGGTATGTAAGAGTTGGCATTGCTGATAATGCCGCCCGGATTTTCGGCCAGTTCTAATGATAGCAACAGGGAAATCACACTACCCACAATTACATTGATGCTACCCCAAATAATAAATCCGGAATAACGAACTTTATAACGAAAAAGAGCAATCACAATGTAGAGTTGCACCGGAAACAACAGCAAGCTAACCCCGTAGTAAAAAGGATCATAATTGAATGCGGAAAGGTTGCCTACAAAACACAACACCGCCAGTAGTACAAAAAAATAAATGAGTACCTGAAAGGTACGATGCAGTGGGCCAGCTATTTTTTTTAAGCCAAGGTAGTGTATTACAAAAAGGCTGTAAAAAACGCTGATCAGGAACTGCACTGGCCTCTTAAATAAATCGTATTCGGCTACCAGTTGTTTGTTTTGAAGGGTTACCCCAAAGAAGAACTCGGGTATGGCCAACAGGTAATAAATGGTGAGGAGTAAAAGATAGATGCTGTAAAATAAATATTCTTTTCGTTTGAGAATGATGAACTGCATCAAAAAAAAGCCAGCCATAAAAAAAGCCACGCTTTCAAAGAAAAAAATAAAGAATTCATCTAAGTGCATCATCGCATAAAAGATTCGTTGGTTTAAGTAGCAATAGTTGCTGCTGCTATTTTAAAAAAAGCTATCTTTTTAAATATAGGTTTACAGCTTCTACCCTAGTATTTACCTGTAATTTTTTATAGATATTTTGAACATGTTTCCGAACGGTGCCCCAGCTAATATTTAATACATCTGCCACTTCCTTACCAATAAGCCCTTTTGCGAGTTGATCGAGCACCATTTTTTCGCGATCGCTAAGCGTTTCAACTACTGCATTTTTTTTGTACATGTTGGTAAAACTGGCTACTACTTTGCGGGCAATATTGCTGCTCATGGGGCTTCCACCCGCAAATAAATCGTCTAATGCTTCAATGATGATTTTGGGACCTTCCGTTTTTAAAATATAACCGCTTGCTCCTGATTTTAGAGAGTCAAAAATTTTATCATTGTCTTCATATGCCGTACACATCATAAACAGGATTTCGGGAAAAGCATTTTTAAGGGCGGCCACACATTCGATACCACTGGCACCAGGAAGGTTGATGTCCATCAATACTGCGTCTGGCCTTACCTGCGGAATTTCTTTGAGTGCTGCCTCGGCATTGGCATAGCTACCCACTAGTTCATAATGCTGGCTCAATTGCAGCATCATGTTCATGCCTTCACGCAAGTCTTCTTTATCTTCTACAATGCAGATGCGTTTTTTATAGTCCGACATAATTCAAATATACAATTTTGATGGGCTCTGACGAATACCCTTTTCGGCGTAGCAAAAGATTTGATTCTATGCTGGATTGATTGAAGTCGGTTGTTTATTTTCCGCCTTCTTTGGCTTCGGCTAAAAAGTCTAGTATACCTTGCAGTATTTTTTCTGCCATCTGCTGTTGAAAAACAGGATCGAGCATCATCGCTTCTTCTGCAGGGTTGCTTAAAAACAGGGTTTCAACCAACACGTTGGGGTATTCTGTTGGGCTATTCAGCATAAAATTAAAAGAACCGATTACCCCGTATTGTTTGAGTCCCAATTCCTGCATGCGTTTGTTAATGTGGTCGTTTAGTTTTTTAAAACCCACATAACGGTAATGCGTACTTGTTCCGCTTGCCCTAATGGGATCTGATGATGAGTTGAGGTGGATGCTCACCAAAATATCGGGAGTGCTATCGCGGTAAAATAGGATTCTCTCTTTGTTGTCTACAAATTTTTCTGTGTCACGTGTCATGATTACATTGGCACCGGATTTTATTAGGCTCTCCTTTAATTTGAGTGAAACCGCCAATGCCAGTGCTTTTTCAGAAGATCCGGTAGGCCCGCTGGCGCCAGTATTGCTGCCACCATGGCCAGCATCAACCGCAATGGTAAGGTTAGATAATTTTAAATGTGTTGGTTGCTGTTTAATTCTAATCACAAGGGTATTGCCACGATAATAAATGTTGTGACCCCAATGCTGTAGGTGTTTCAATTGAATTTTCAATCGAAAAATATCGTCTGCCACCTGCTCATAATCTACTTGCTCTACCTCTTTAGCAGTTTGCAATTGAGCAATCCAGTTGCTGTTGTTCGTGGCCCCAAACACATCTACAATAATACGGGATGGATTCAGTTCTTGCATACTTTGGTAGGGTAGTTTGGAACTGAGCGCTAGTGTGACATAGTCGTATTTTTCATCGCCATATACAGACCATGCGCCTGTGAGCGAAGCGGCCGTAAAACTGCCTTTGGGCAATAAGGTGACCTGATCATCCGGGATATAAGCCACCCTGTTTTTGGCTAGTTGTACCTTATAATCTGCCCCAACTTTGCCAATGATTTTGAGTTGTACTTGGCTATCGAGGTAGCCAATTTTGGCGCCTCCAAGCCGGTCTTCTCCCAAGCCATATTCGAGGTGTGCCAACCTTCCTTTGGTGATGGCCATATCAGATGCAAGCGAGCTGAGGATGGAGAAATGATAGTAGGTTTTTTGGGTGATGCGTTTTCCTTCTTTGCTGGTGAGTGTAATGGGGAAATGGGTAGATTGGAGGCTATCGTTCGCCTGCACAGTATATTCTCCCTGATAAATGCCTTCGATACCTTTGGTAAAGGCCGTGGGCATTTCATACAATTGAATGTGATCTCCGGCTTTCACCATAGCACCCGGAAAAGCTTTCACCCTAAACTGTATTTGGTCGCCTGGTGTCAAGACTAAATTACCCTCCGGAAAAGTTTGAATGCTGGTTATATCAAACGTACTAACTGGCTCTTCCAATTTTGGCGGTGCGTAATTGTACAATAGGGTTTTGCTGATGGTTTTTTTTGATGGGGCGGTGGCTATGATGTTAAACACACTATCGGGTTTTCCAATGTTGATTTCATAAGCAAAACCGCCACTGTTGTACACTTTTACAGGAACACCGTTGATGCTAAGCTCGCAAGTTTTGCAGGTGCTTCCAATAATAAATTGTCGGGTAGCCGTTACCGTTGATGTTTCGCGGGTGGGGTTTACCAGTTTGATAAAGGGGGTTTCTGCGGTTTGACACAAAGTACTGTTTGATAAACCGATTAATAACATTAGCATACAACTCTTCATCTCCTAAATTAATGGATAAAAAATGGCTAAAATAAGAAAGAGCCGATAAAACTGTTGGCTCTTTTGTTAAAAATTATTTTATTCTTCTTTATAACCACAGCAATACGGTTTTCATTTTGTTTACCCCTGCACTTGTTTGGGCCATGCTTGTAAACTCAACTAATTATATTTTTATACCGATTTTACAAACAATATAGTCCAATATCGGCAATCGCCTCATTGTACTATTTGTTTGGTACCATCGGCATTTACTCCCGAAAGCATTCGGGATAAGATTTATAAAATATTGGCATATTATATAATCACATTGGTATTACAAAATGAGTGATTCGGTAAATAATAAAAAAGCAGCTATTTACCTATAGCTGCTTTAGACGAATCATTACCTATTATATTTAAAAATCGTATTTATTAGCAGCAATCAAATGATCGGCTACTCTTCTGCGCGCTTCCTTGCTGTTGAAGGGGGCCGTTTTTGTAAAACGCTTTAAGCCCAGCAACATCATGCGTTGTTCATCACCCTCTGCAAAAGCATTAATGGCTTCTTTACCTGCTTTGTTTACTGCATCTGCAGCATCGTTGAGGTAAATATGCATCATGTCTGTTTGCAATGCAGCATCTGCGGCATTGGTTTCGCTCATTTTAATGGCTCTCAACAATGCACTTTCTGCATTGAAGGTGGTGATGGCCATGTCTGCAATATTCATCAAAATTTCCTGCTCATTGCTGAGGCTCATCATCAGTTTTTGAACAGCCGCACCTGCCGTCATCAAGATGGCTTTCTTAAGGTTTACAATGGTTTTGCGTTCTGCTGCAAAATCGCCTTCCTCTTCGCTACCAAAATCTGGAATGCTCATCAATTCTTTGGAAACTGCCATGGCAGGGCCCATCAAATCTAACTTGCCTTTCATGGCGCGCTTCAACATCATATCTACCGTGAGCAATCGGTTAATTTCGTTGGTGCCTTCGTAAATGCGGTTGATGCGACTGTCTCTGTAAGCCCTGCTAATCATGTATTCATCACTGAAGCCATTGCCTCCGTGAATTTGTACACCTTCATCTACCACAAGATCGAGCACTTCACTTCCATCTACTTTTAGCATGGCACATTCTATAGCAAACTCTTCTGCAGCACCCAACAACGATTCATTGAATGGTTTGCCAGCAGCTGCCAATTCCGTTTCTTTATCATCAATCCATTTGCTGGTGCGATACAAAGCCGATTCGCTCACCCAAATGCGGGTAGCCATTTGTGCTAGTTTGTGTTTGATGGCACCAAAACTTGCAATGGGCACTTTGAATTGTTCTCTGGTATTGGCATATTTAATACTGGTATCAAAGGCCGTCTTGGCTCCACCCAATGCAGCAGCACATAATTTTAAACGTCCAATATTGAGGATGTTGAAAGCGATGATGTGTCCTTTTCCTATTTCACCCAATAGGTTTTCTACGGGCACTTTACAATCCTGGAAATAAAGTTGTACGGTAGAGGATCCTTTGATACCCATCTTGTGTTCTTCTGGCCCGAGTGTAAATCCTTCCATGCCGCGTTCTACTATAAAGGCACTGAATTTATCGCCATCTATTTTTGCAAATACGGTGTACACATCTGCAAAACCTCCATTGGTAATCCAGCATTTTTGTCCGTTGAGGATATAATGCGTACCATCATCCGACAACACTGCACTCGATTTTGCACCCAATGCATCACTGCCACTATTCGGCTCCGTTAGTCCGTAGGCACCTTTCCACTCACCACTCGATAATTTAGGAATGTACTTTGCTTTTTGGGCTTCTGTACCAAAATATAGAATAGGCAGAGTGCCAATACCCGTATGCGCTGCAACGGCCACACTAAAAGAAAAACCACCGCCCAGACCTTCGTTTACGAGGGTAGAAGTAATGAAGTCTTTGCCTAGTCCGCCAAATGCTTCCGGGGTAGAAGTGCCTAATAATCCCTGTTCGCCTGCCTTCACCATCAGGGATGTCATGAGGCCTTCTTCCATTTTGTCGATGCGGTCAATTACAGGAATTACTTCTGAATGTAAAAATTGCAAACACATGTCTTTCACCATGTGCTGTTCTTCGTTAAAATCTTCGGGTGTAAATGTTTCCGAAGCAATGCTTTCTTTGATCAGCCATTCGCCACCTTTTAGCAAATTGGCCGTTAATGTGGATGTACTCATGGTTATTCTATTTTGAATGTGATGTTTTTGTGCTTTTGCCGCAAATGGTTTGACTATTTCAGATTCTCATATACCTGCTGCAATACTTCTTTCGCTATTTCTATTTGGCCGTTGGTAACACCAACCAGCGATTCGTTCAGCGTTTGATTGGCGAGTTCCATGGTTTTCTCTTGCATGTCCTTGGCTTCGGGTGTGATATAGATCATGTTGATTCTGCGATCTTCCTTGCTGGCCACCCTTTTTACGAGGTTGAGTTTTTCAAGATTATCAACCAGTCTGGTAATACTCGGCTTGTCCCTAAATGTAGCCTCGCCCAACTGCTGCTGGCTCATGCCATCTTCTTTCCAAAGGTGGTAGAGCACGCTCCATTGTTCAATGGTAATTTCTACCCCTGCTTGTTTAAAATTCTTCTGTAACCTACGCGCAATAGCCGTACTGGCTTTGCCGGTAATGAAACTGTATAACTCGCTTTTCTTAAAATGGTTGTTTGGCATATAGTTGTTTATGCAACTACATAAAGATAGTAAAACGTTTTTACATGCAAAAAATTATTTTTGTTAAGTTTTGAAGAACGGCACGGGCTGTTTAAGCGGATGCAAATACCCGTAGATTGGGATCACTTATTTAGATGTTATGGCGATTGTATTGATTTTTACCGGGTTGTTGTTGTTGGGCTATGTGGCGTTGTTGCTGTATTACCGAATGGGTTGGAAGCTATTGCCTACATATAAAATAAACCCCGCTCAAAGGGCGCCCCTTACTTTTATTAGTATCATCGTGCCTGCACGGAACGAAGCACAACATCTACCTGCATTGTTAGATTCGGTAGCAGCGCAAAATTTTCCTAGGCATTTATTTGAGTTGATCTTGATGGATGATTTTTCTACCGACGAAACGGCTGCCATTGCTAGTTCCTATGATTTTGTAAAAGTGATTTCTTTGGCTCAGTTTATAGCACCCAATAGCATCAATTCGTATAAAAAAAAGGCAATTGAAATTGGCATGCAACACAGCAAGGGTGAACTAGTGCTCACCACCGATGCCGATTGTGTGGTGGGCAATAACTGGCTTCGAACCATTGCAGCATATTACGAAAGTACCCAGGCACAGTTGATGGTGATGCCAGTGATGTTTATGAACAACCACCAGCCATTAGGTATTTTTCAGGTGTTAGATTTTATGAGTCTGCAAGGCATTACCGGCGCTAGTGTTTATAAAAAAATGCACAGCATGTGCAACGGCGCTAACTTGGCGTATACCAGAAGCGCCTTTGTTGCCGTAGATGGTTTTAAAGGAATAGACAGTATAGCAAGCGGTGATGATATGTTGTTGATGCATAAAATTGCAAAGCGTTTTCCGGATGGCATTCATTATATTAAATCTGAAGAAGTGATTGTGCAAACTGCACCAATGGATACTTTAGGCAGGTTTCTACAGCAAAGAATTCGTTGGGCGAGTAAGGCCGACCGTTATGATGATAAAAGTATTTTTTGGGTATTGTTGATGGTGTACGGGTTAAACGTGTTGCTGTTATTGGTTCCCATCTTGTTGTTTTTTTGGTATGATCTTTTTTTGGTAAAAACATGGCTATGTTTTTTGCTGATAAAAATTGTTGCTGAAATGTATTACCTGTTTCCCGTGGCTACTTTTTTTGGCCAAAGAATCATACTCCTGTTTTTTCCTTTTGCCGAACCATTTCATATCCTGTACACGGTAGTAGCTGGTTGGCTGGGCAAGTTTGGTTCCTACGAGTGGAAGGGGAGAAAGGTGAAATAAAAACAGGCTTACCATTTATCAAATCATTAGTATTTTACAGTATGCAAGCTGCTTCTTTTTCATTTTCTACACAAGTATGGAAAAAACTCAGGCGCAATCCATTAGCGATGGGTGGCCTGTGTGTGATAGTGTTGTTTGTTTTCTTGGCCATCTTCGGTTATTGGATAGCGCCAGACAATAGTGCCTATGCAGATTTGCAAACTGTTGAGATTCAGGCAAAAAAACCGGGGTACCAACAACAGTTTTTAAAAATACCCTTGCAATCGGCTGTCAGTTCCTCTTTTACTTTGATAAATGGCAAACCCTCTACATATGCTTTTCTTCCTATCAATGGGTATGTGGTAAAAGGCGATTCTTTACTGGTCAATAAATATGTAGATGAAGATACCAGTGTGGTACAGCATTTCAGTATAGCGGGGTTAACCAATAAAAACGCTCAACCTTTATCAGATTTTATCATCACAAAAAAATATTGGCTGGGAACCGATGCATTTGGACGTGATATTCTAAGCAGGCTTATTATTGGCACTAGGGTAAGTTTGGGTGTTGGGCTCATTGCCGTACTAATATCGCTTACGCTGGGTATTTTATTGGGTGCGCTGGCCGGGTACTATCGGGGATGGGTAGACGAAATTATTATGTGGTTGATAAATGTTACTTGGAGTATACCAACTTTGTTGCTTGTTTTTGCTTTCACCATGGCGCTGGGGAAGGGGTTTTGGCAGATATTTATTGCTGTGGGTCTTACCATGTGGGTAAGTGTAGCCAGGTTGGTAAGGGGCCAGGTGTTGGCCATTCGTGAGTTGGAATATGTGCAAGCAGCCAAGGCGCTGGGCTTTAGAAATAGTAGAATTATTATCCGCCATATTTTACCCAATATTCTTGGACCATTGATGGTGATTGCTGCCGCCAATTTTGCCACGGCCATCATTATTGAAGCTGGACTTAGCTTTTTAGGTGTGGGTGTACAGCCTCCGCAACCCAGTTGGGGACTGATGATTAAAGAACATTACAATTTCATTATTACCAATCGGCCTACATTGGCATTGATACCCGGCTTCGCCATCATGCTGCTGGTTTTGGCATTTAATTTATTGGGCAATGGTTTGCGAGATGCGGTAGATGTTAAGTAAGTTGTTTATTCAGCAGGTGCTACCGGTACATTTCTGTAAAAGCCTTCTTCCAACGATATAAAAGTTTCTGTTCTTTCTATGCCCTTAATTTTTTGCAGTTCGTCGTGCAACACAAATCTAAGTTGTGCAATGTCTTTGCAAACAATTTCAATAAACATGCTGTAATTGCCCGTGGTATAGTTGAGTCGAATGATCTCTGGTATTTTTTTAAGGTCTTCTGCTACACTGTCGTACATCGAACTTTTTTCGAGGTAGATACCCACAAATGCGGTAATATCGTAACCCAGTTGTTTTAAATCTACATTTAACCGAGTACCTTTAACAATATTAAACTCCTGTAATTTTTTAATGCGTACGTGGATGGTACCACCGCTTACAAACAATTTTTTACCAAGTTCGGCATAAGAGATTTCTGCGTTGTTCATCATTGCTTCTATGATTTGCAGATCGAGTTTGTCGAGATTTAATTTGGCAGCCATTTTATCAATCGTTTTTAGTAAATATTTAATATATTATACAAATATTTGAAAAATATCTATAATTACAAAATATTTATTGAATTATTTTTAAGTATAAGCCATTTTTATTTATCTTTGAGTAATCAACGAAGAAAAAAGTTCTTTTATACTGTGGGGTGATGAAATTTTTGGCAGACATGCCCCCTTGTCTCGGGGGTGAGGATCACAGGACAAACGTAGCGTAATGCCGATGTATGTGCACGTACACCGACTGGGGTCGACCACCAGTTTGAAATAGGTTAGCGCCTGTTTCTTTTTTTGCGCTATAGCTAACTGCCTCGTGGAGGTTCGAACCCTTCCCCTACAGCTAAATAAAACCGTTAGTGTATTGTTTATCAATATGTTAACGGTTTTTTTGTAAGAAGTTCCACTAAAGGTTTCACTACTTGTACAATTCTGGTATTTATTACTTCCTATTATCACAAAAAGAATACTTGATCAGGATTATGTGCGAGCTTTAAGGGTAATTTAAAACACGAAGCAGTATGTCAACTAAAAAAAGTATTGTCGAAATGATGCAGGTTAAAAAATGGTTGAGTTTTTCCACACATATGAGGGACCCGAACGAACGCGAATCATCGATTGTATTAATAGCTATTTAATATTTAATGGAGGGATTTAAAATATTTGCTAAGAAATATTTTTTTTACGGAACAGCACCAACCGTTTATAAG
>JBIIPY010000063.1:0-16951 GCA_044342365.1 Ferruginibacter sp.
CCCACAATAATGGGGAATTGGCTGTTGGTATAAACAGATGTGTACAACCTTACCAAGGCTATGCAGCCAAAAAATGAAAAAACAATCCCCAAAAGTGCATTTACATAATAATTACCCAGCGTAATAAAATTGAACAAGGCTATGGTTTTTGCCATGATGTTGATATCGAGGTCATTCCAATATGAATCAAAAGAACCGAAAAAATTACCGTAGTGTCCGTATGGACTGGTAAACAAATCTTTTACAAAGCCCGTGGGGTCTGATTTTAAAAACTGGTGTTCCATTGCTGCCAGTTTGTTTAATGCAACGGGATCACTGATTCCTCCTTGATGATGAATGTTGATGTAGCCCCATGCTATACATACCAATACTTTGATAGCAAAAAGTATTCTAATAGTACTTGGTCGCAATCCACTTTTTTTTATGAAAGGTATTTTGGGTAAAAAATATCCAATCAGCGAAGCATATAAAACAAATAAGAAATAAACCAAACGAGCTGTTTTAATGTGGGAAGTTAGTTAAAATATTTACATCGCATAGCTGGGATAAAAGGGTCGAGGTCGTACCTTTGCATTTTCTAAATAACCACTTCAGCAACGTTTATGGAAATTACAGCCGCCACTGCCGCACAACTCAGGATTACAGAAGAAGAATTTGAACTCATCAAACAAAAGCTGGGTCGCACGCCCAACTTTACCGAGCTCTGTGCCTTCAGCGGTATGTGGAGCGAACATTGCAGTTATAAAAACTCCATCAAGTGGTTAAAGACCCTGCCTAGAGACGGAAAAAAAATGTTGGTGAAGGCCGGGGAAGAAAACGCAGGTTTGATGGACATTGGAGATGGATATGGTGTAGTATTCAAAATTGAGTCACACAACCACCCTTCTGCCATAGAACCTTTTCAGGGGGCTGCAACAGGAGTAGGTGGCATCAACAGAGATATATTTACCATGGGAGCAAGACCCATTGCTTCGCTCAACTCGTTGCGTTTTGGAAATTTAACAGATGCCAAAACCCAGCATTTGTTGGCGGGTGTAGTGCACGGTATTGGTCATTATGGTAACTGTTTTGGCGTGCCAACTGTAGGTGGTGAAATTTATTTTGAAGAATGTTATCACACCAACCCTTTGGTGAATGCCATGAGTGTTGGTATTTTAAAAAATGGAGAAACAGTATCCGCCACTGCAGAAGGTGTGGGTAATCCAGTATTTTTTGTAGGCAGTGCCACCGGAAAAGATGGCATTGGGGGCGCAAGTTTTGCCAGTGCAGAAATAACGGAAGACAGTGCAGAAGATCTGCCAGCTGTACAGGTGGGTGATCCGTTTCAAGAAAAAAAATTATTAGAAGCTTGTTTAGAAGTTATTCAAACAGGTGCTGTGGTGGGTATGCAGGATATGGGTGCAGCAGGAATTATTTGCTCTACTGCCGAAATGAGTGCAAAAGGAAAATCGGGTATGAACATTCAACTCGATAAAGTACCTACCCGACAAAAAGATATGAAGGCCTGGGAATTGTTGCTGAGCGAAAGTCAGGAAAGAATGCTGATGGTGGTAGAAAAAGGCAAAGAGCAATTAGTGATAGATGTATTTGAAAAATGGGATCTGCCCTGCAGCCATATTGGAGAGGTAACTGGCGATGGCCTCCTGCATTTTTACATGAATGGCCAATTAGAAGCGGTATTGCCAGCAGAAGAATTAGTGCTGGGTGGTGGAGCCCCTCAATACGACCGCGAAGTTAAAAGACCCACCTATCTCGATAAAGTGGAAGCATTTGATGCCGCCACTGTTGCAGTTCCAACAAATATTAAAGCCATTGGTGAACAACTGGTTACATTTCCAAATATTGCTAGCAAAAAATGGGTGTATGAACAATACGATAGCATGGTAGGCACCGGTAACACCTCTTCGAATGCTCCAAGTGATGCAGCCATCGTAATTGCCAAACCAACCAATAAAGCCTTGGCGCTTACAACAGATTGTAACAGTCGCTACGTTTTTGCTGATCCCTACAAAGGGGCTATGATTGCCGTTGCAGAAGCCGCTCGCAACATTGTATGCAGTGGTGGTGAACCGCTGGGTGTTACCAATTGCTTGAATTTTGGAAATCCTTACGATCCGGAAGTGTACTATCAATTTAGCAATGCCATTAAAGGCATGGGTGCGGCTTGTTTAAAATTTGATACACCAGTTACAGGCGGTAATGTGAGTTTTTACAACCAATCGCCCGATGGTCCAGTTTATCCTACTCCAACCATTGGTATGGTAGGATTGCTAGACAGTGCTGCAGATAAAATGACGTTGAATTTTAAAAAAGCAGGAGATATAATCTATTTACTCGGTGCACCAAAAAATGACATCCATTCTTCCGAATACCTGCATAAAATAGTAGGGGAAGAATTTAGTCCATGCCCACACTTTGAACTAGACGAAGAATTTGAATTGCAACAACAACTGTTAACGCTTATAAAAAATAAAATGATCCTGTCTGCTCATGATGTGAGTGAAGGGGGCTTGGCCATTACTTTATTGGAAAGTGCTTTCCCTAGTAATCTTGGTGTTGAGGTAAAAGCCACTGATGATACAATTCGCAAAGATGCCTACTGGTTTGGCGAGAGCCAAAGCAGGGTAGTGGTATCTGTATCAGCAGCTCAAGAAGAAGCATTTGTTGCTTTTTTGATGGCCACCAATGTTCCAGTAGCATTATTGGGTACCGTCAGTTCTGGTTCAGTGAGTATTGATGGGGAAGATTGGGGAAACATTGCATCATGGAAAAAGAAATACGACAATGCGATTAGTGAAATTTTAAGCGATAAATAAATCAGCTACTAAATTGAAGATAAACCAGCTTAATCGCTGGTTTTTTTTGTTTCAGATATCCTCCTGTTTGACTTCTAATTTTTTCCATTGTCATTTTATACCGATTGGACATACAATATAGTCCAATATCGGCTATCGCCTCATTATACTACTTGTTTGATACCAACTGCATTTACTCCCGAATGCATTCGGGATGTGATTTATAAAATATTGGCATATTATATAAATCACATTGGTATTATTAAAACGGATTCAAATTTCTTTCACTCAATTATTCGCCTTATCTTTACACGACTTCAGGGATGTAGTGTTCCATTTTCCTCGGTCACGTTTTTTTTCTTATTAATTGTTGATTAAAATTTGCTTATAAAAGTCTCAATGACGGCTTAGGATACAGCTTTCTGTACCTATCTTACTTGTTACATTTTATAAATGCAGGTTTTTTGTTTTATATAAACCGAAAATTTCTATAATGGCTAAGTTTATTTTTGTTACAGGGGGCGTTACTTCTTCGTTGGGAAAAGGAATCATCGCAGCATCCCTCGCCAAATTATTGCAAAGCAGGGGACTCACTGTAACCATTCAAAAATTTGATCCCTATCTCAATGTAGATCCGGGTACTTTAAATCCTTACGAACATGGCGAATGTTATGTTACCGATGATGGTGCAGAAACCGATCTTGATTTGGGACATTACGAGCGTTTCCTAAACACGCCAACATCTCAGGCCAATAATGTTACAACGGGTCGCATCTATCAAACCGTTATAAACAAAGAAAGAGAAGGCGAATACTTGGGTAAAACCGTTCAGGTAATTCCACACATCACAGATGAAATAAAACGCAGAATGATGTTGCTGGGAGAGAAAGGTTTCGATATTGTGATCACCGAGTTAGGCGGAACCGTTGGTGACATCGAAAGTTTGCCATTTGTAGAAGCGGTTCGCCAGCTTCAATGGGAGATGCCAGAAGAAGATTGTATGGTAGTACATCTTACCCTCATCCCATATTTGAAAGCAGCCAAAGAATTAAAAACAAAGCCAACCCAACACAGTGTTCGAATGCTGAGCCAAGAAGGGGTAACGCCTGATGTTATTGTATGCAGAACCGAACACCCATTAAGTGAAGAGTTAAAAAGAAAAATTGCCTTATTCTGTAATGTTAAACCCAACGCTGTAATAGAAGCCATTGATGCGGGTACCATTTACGAAGTGCCCTTAAAAATGTTACAGGAAGGATTGGATGTAATTGTGCTGAAAAAATTACAAATAAATGGATACTCAGCTCCTGAATTGAGCAAATGGAGAGCCTTTTTAGACAAATTGAATTACCCCAAAAGCAGGGTAAAGATTGGACTGATCGGGAAGTACATTGAACTGCAGGATGCCTATAAATCAATTTTGGAAGCATTTGTACACTCGGGTGCAGTAAACCAGTGTAAGGTTCAAATTGTAAACATTCACAGTGAATACATTACCAACGAAAATGTGGGTGAAAAGCTAAAAGAATTGGATGGTTTGTTGGTGGCGCCTGGTTTTGGATCGAGAGGGGTCGAAGGAAAAATTGCTGCGGTAAAATATGCCAGAGAAAACAAGATGCCGTTTTTTGGTATTTGTTTAGGAATGCAAATGGCTGTGATCGAATATGCACGAAACGTGATGGGTTGGTCTGACGCACATTCTACTGAAATGAATGCGCACACTATTCATCCGGTAATTGCCCTGATGGAAGAACAAAAAAAGGTAAAGAAAAAAGGAGGCACCATGCGTTTGGGTGCTTACCCTTGTGTGATAGCTCCAAATACATTGGCTAGCAGAATTTATGATCAAACTCAAATAAGTGAAAGGCACAGGCATCGCTGGGAATTCAACAACAAATACTTGTCTGATTTTGAAAATGCCGGCATGATCCCCAGTGGAAAAAATCCGCAGAATGGGTTGGTAGAAATTGTAGAATTGCCCAATCATCCTTTTTTTATTGGGGTGCAATATCATCCCGAATTAAAGAGTACGGTAGAAATTCCGCATCCATTGTTTGTTAGTTTTATACAAGCCTCTAAATGGTATGCCGATACAAAGACCGGCGTGATGAGTCCACTACTCGAAAAGCAATCTACTTAATTTGATCGTTGTCACAATTTAGGATATGCAAAAATTAAGCATGGATGCGTTGAATCGCAAAACCGTAGAAGAATTCAAACGTTCTGAAAAAACGCCGGTGATTGCAGTGCTCGAAAATATACGCAGCTCTTACAACGTAGGCAGTGTTTTTAGAACTGCTGATGCGTTTTTATTGGAAGGCATTTACCTAACTGGTTATACTGGAATACCTCCTCACAAAGAAATTCGTAAAACGGCCTTGGGAGCAGAAGATACAGTGGAGTGGAAACATTTTATGAATGCTACTGCTGCCATCGAAGACCTTCGCAGTAAGGGTTACAAAGTATATGCAGTAGAACAGGTGGCCAATAGCTGGTCGCTCGAAAAAATAAACTTTGAGCAAGCCGAAAAAATTGCAGTTGTTTTTGGAAACGAAGTAAGTGGTGTAGAACAGGATACCATTTTGAAATGTGATGGCTGCATAGAAATACCTCAATTGGGAATGAAGCACTCGCTTAACATTGCCACCGCTGCCGGGGTAGTGTTATGGGAAATCGTACGTACCAGGATGATGGTTTCACACAACAATAATGCTAACAATTCGTAAAATAGCTCCACTTAGAATCTTCTACAATGGCCTCTTTCAAACATTATCTTTCTCTCATCAAATTTTCGCATACCATTTTTGCGATGCCCTTCGCACTCATCGGATTTTCGTTGGCAGCGGATGATTACCTAGACCTTTCCTCTTTTTTTGCTGGTACTGAAATAGACAATAGTGTGATGTCTACTCCGTGGTTTTGGACAAAGAAGTTGGGGTTGGTATTGCTCTGCATGGTATTTGCCCGTTCTGCAGCCATGGCATTTAATAGATACCTCGATCGGCACTTCGATGCTAAGAACCCTCGCACCGCCATTCGAGAAATTCCTGCAGGCATCATTTCCGACAAAAATGCCCTGTGGTTCACCATCATCAATTGTTTGCTATTTGTATTGGTTACTTTTTTTATCAATCAACTGTGTTTTTATCTTTCTCCTGTAGCCTTGTTCGTTGTTTTATTTTACAGTTATACCAAAAGGTTCACACCGCTTTGTCACCTCGTGTTGGGAATTGGATTGAGTTTGGCACCCATAGGCGCCTACCTTGCAGTAACCGGTGCATTTCATTGGCTCCCCATTGTATTCTCTATCACGGTACTCTGTTGGGTAAGTGGTTTCGATATCATTTACGCTTTGCAAGATGAAGATTTCGATAAAGCCAATAACTTGTATTCGATTCCAGCGGTTTTGGGTAAAAAAAATGCATTGACGGTTTCTCGATTGCTTCACCTATTGGCAGCAGTTGCTGTGATAGTAGCTGGCGCCTATGGCGGTTTTGGATACCTTTACTGGACTGGTGTAGCTGTATTTGTGGGGATGCTGTTTTACCAACAATCTATTGTAAAACCTTCTGATTTATCGAAGGTGAACATCGCCTTTATGACGGCCAATGGTATTGCATCTGTTGTTTTTGCTTTGTTTGTGATAGCTGATTTATTTTTTCATACCAGAATGTTAACTTAATTAGTATGCCCAGAATTCTTGCCATAGATTATGGAGGTAAAAAATCGGGAATCGCCGTTACAGATCCTTTGCAGATCATTGCTACCGGCCTCACTACGGTACCTTCTCATGAGTTGATCGCCTTTTTAAAAACGTATTTTGAAAAAGAAGTTGTTGAATTAATCATTATTGGGATGCCTAAAAACTGGGATGAATCTGATACCCACGGCACACCATTGGCAGAAGCGGCCATTAAAAGGCTGGAAAAAGCTTTTCCTGAAATGCCCATCAAAACAGTAGATGAACGATTCACTTCTAAAATGGCCAAATCGGCTATGTTAGAAATGGGGTTGAAGAAAAAAGATCGCCGCGACAAAATGTTGGTCGACGAAATTGCTGCCACCATCATGTTACAGGAATACCTCTTATCTGTTTGAAACATTCTTTTAACAACATCCTCACAGCTTCGGTTTCGCTTCTCCTTTATAAATTGTAACTTTACGCATTAAAAAAATTAAAGCCCAAAGAGGGCGTTCGAATTATGATTTTACCAATTGTAGCATACGGATCACCAGTGCTTAGAAAAGTGAGTGCAGACATTACGCCCGATTATCCAGGCTTGGAAAAATTACTGGAAGATATGTGGGAAACCATGTACAACAGCAATGGTGTGGGTTTGGCCGCACCGCAAATAAACAAAGATATCCGCCTGTTTGTAATGGACAGTGAACAAATTTTTGAGAATGAAGAAGAGGACGATGATTTGAATTATGTAGACAGGCCAGGTTTTAAAGGGGTATTTATCAATGCTCACATTAAAGAATTGGGTGGAGATGAATGGAGCTACAACGAAGGTTGTTTGAGTATTCCTAAAATAAGGGAGGACATCATGCGCAAGGAATCTGTGACACTCGAATATGTGGACGAGCATTTTGTGCCGCATCTTAAAACCTTTCACGGACTAACTGCTCGCATCATTTTACACGAGTACGATCATATTGACGGAAAGCTTTTCATCGATTACATCAAACCACTGAAACGCACGCTGATGAAGCGCAAACTTGATGATATTAGCAAAGGGAAAATTAAAGTAGATTACCGCATGGTTTTTCCAAAATAGCGTAGCCTTAACCTTTTACTCTTCCTTTAATCAATTAATTTGCAGGTATGAAACGATTGTTCATACCTGTTTTTTTTGTACTTCTTTGCAACATTGCTGTAGCGCAAGACGATACTGTTTTTACAGGTAAAAAAGTCATCACACTCAGTGATGTGGTCATCAACAAAAATTTAGATGTGCCTGGCTTCATCTCCAAAATAAAAAACGATACCAGTTATTACAAAGCCTTCAGAAACCTTCGGGTGCTTGGGTTTTCTGCCATCAACGATATTAGAATGTTGGATAAAAAAGGAGGTTTACAAGCCTCTTTGTTTAGCAAAACCAAACAGCTTCGGCAAAACAATTGCAGGAGCATGCAGGTGTTGGAAGAAACCAGCACGGGCGATTTTTACAACTCCGATCATGCTTACAATTATTACACTGCCCAAATGTATGCGTCGCTTTTTTTTACCACAGGTACGGTTTGTGGTGAAAACAACATCGTAACCGGAACCGAGTTTTCTACCAGTGGAAAAAAAGGGATGGATAAACACAAGGAACAGTTGAAAACACTCTTTTTCAATCCAGGTAAAAAAATAAATGGACTTCCTTTTATGAGCAATAAAACCGCCATCTATGACGATGACATGTCCGATAAATACGACATGAGCATAGATATGGAAGCGTACAGTGGCCAACTTTGTTATGTATTTAAACAAACAGTGAAGCCAGGTAAAGAAGGAAAAGTAATGGTAGATGAAATGATTACTTGGTTTGAGGAGCGTAGTTTTGAAATAGTGGCCAGAACCTACTCACTCAGCTATGATGCCGGCGTGTATGATTTTAAAGTAAAGATGGAAGTGCAGATGTTGCGTTTCAATAATTTAACTGTACCCGCCGTGATTCGTTATTATGGCGATTGGAAAGCCATCACCAAAAAAAGAGAAAGGGGTGTGTTCACTGCAACATTATCTGAGTTTACCCTCTAAGTTTTCTGATTTCTTCACTGATGCCGACTAATAAATTTTCCAGTCCATTTATTTTGACCTCATACAAAGTTTCCAACATTTTTCCCAGTCTGCTTTTTGGAAAGCCTTTTCGTTGAAACCACTCTAGGTAACTCACCGGTAAGTTTTTGATGATGGTACCTTTGTATTTCCCAAAGGGCATGGGCATGGTTACGATGTCTATCAATAATTTACTATCTGGCATTGGAACCTCTTCCATGCAATTCTTATTTTAAGTTTATACTACAACCCGAAATTCAAAAGCTGAATTTCAGGTTCTATTTTTTCAATATTATCTTCCAACAGCAGGTACTACAGGCAAACTTTCATTGCCGGCTTCATTCACAGCCTGTACTGCAAAAAAGTAATTGTCTTTAGAATACGGTAGTGTAATCTCTTTATCAGTCGTAAAAATTTTCTTTTGCCAAACTGCGCTGGTGGTTTCTCTCACCAATATATAGTAGCCTTTTACAGCTCCTGTTATTGGTGCTTTCCAATAAAGAAAACTACTATTGCCCAACTTCTTTACATCTACTTTTACCTCTTCAGGTTTTGCAGGAGCCTTCGCTAAATTGCTGAGGTTGCTGAGGTTCATAGCAGTGTTTTTGCGCAGGTATTCAAAGTCTATGAATTCTGGCAGATCGCCATATTGTATGCCATTTTCTACTCTTACATTTTGGTGTTGGCGATAATAGTTTTCATTCATTTCTGTAAAACGCACAGCAGTATAACCGTTTTCTACAAACGCAGTATGGTCGCCTCCCCTTAAAAAACGATCGTTTCTGTAAATCATCACCACTTCCAGATTCTCTACATATCGTTCTCCTATTTCTTTTACATAACGTGCCAGTTGCCTGCTGTTGCCATCATTTTCTAAACCGAGTTGGCGAATGTTTTTGACTTTTTTCTCTAATTCAAAAGCTGGCAATCCTTCGCTGAACACGCGTATTTGCGTATTGTTGATGATATTGGTTTCGCTGCTGTTGTTGCTACCCATGATATCGTTGTTCAACACGGCTTCAATATTCAGGCTGTCTTTTTTGGCTTTATTGGCCATGAAATATGCGCCCAGTAAACCTTGTTCTTCGCCGCTCACTGCTACAAAAACAATGGTAGCAGGGAAGTTACGTTTGCTCATGATTCTAGCACATTCAATAACTGCAGCAACGCCACTGGCATCGTCGTTTGCGCCCGGTGCATCTCCAATGCGGTCCATTACGCTGGTGCGCATATTGTCTAAATGTCCAGTGATGATAAAAATTCGGTCATCATTGGGGTCAGTTCCTTTTAATGTGGCTACCACATTTCCCAGTAAAGTGGCTGTATCAATTCTGCGTTTATCAGGCTGCAGGGTAGTAGTGTCTATG
The DNA here is from genome assembly GCA_044342365.1 of Ferruginibacter sp. GTDB lineage: Bacteria > Bacteroidota > Bacteroidia > Chitinophagales > Chitinophagaceae > Ferruginibacter. The sequence continues at coordinate 9,930 of JBIIPY010000063.1, forward strand.
AAGGCGGATAACCGACCGTTGGAACTTGCAGCAAACTGATTGAATTTAGAAAGCACCCAATTTCTGGCAGCACCAATACCTCTTTTGGGGTCGTTGGCAGCGCTCATGGTGTTTCGGGTACCAAAACTCACCATCTTGTAGATGTAAGATTTAAGCGAATCGGCCGAAACTTCCTTTACCATCATATCGATAGAAGGATCTCTTTGAATGATGGTTTGCGAAAAAGAAGATTGAAAGCTAAGGCCTACAATGCCGGCTAAAATGTACTGTTTCATATTCATGTGGATGTTGTTTATTCAGCGTTTTTAAATTGACTGTATTTTCTCCATTTTTCAATCACCTCGCTCATGTCGTCGGGTAACTCACTTTTAAAGAGCATTTCTTCTTTGGTGCGGGGATGTATAAAACCAAGTTCCTTGGCGTGCAATGCCTGTCGTGAACAGATGGTAAAGCAATTGTCTACAAACTGTTTGTACTTAGTGTACACCGTGCCTTTAACGATTCTATCGCCTCCATAAAAATCATCATTGAACAATGGATGGCCAATGTGTTGCATGTGAACCCTGATCTGGTGTGTTCTTCCGGTTTCTAATCTGCACTCTACCAGGGTAACGTAATTGAAATTTTCCAACACTTTGTAATGTGTAATGGCTTCTTTACCGTACTCACCATCAGGGTAGGTGGTAAACAGTTTTCTAAAACGTTGGTGACGGCCTACATGTCCGCGAACAGTGCCCTCTTGCTCGTCAAAATTACCCCATACCAAAGCCACATAACGTCTGTGAACTGTATGATTAAAAAATTGTTTGGCCAAATCGCTCATGGCTTTTTGTGTTTTGGCCAATACGATGAGCCCACTGGTATTTTTATCGATGCGATGCACCATTCCAAAACGGGTAAGGGTTGATTCGTCTAAATCTGGTTGCTGTTGCTTGAGGTAGTAGGCTACGGCATTTATCAAAGTACCATCTGGGTTTCCACTTCCTGGATGCACCACCATGCCCACGGGTTTGTTTACAATAAAGAGATCATCATCTTCGTACACAATGTTGAGGGGAATATTTTGAGGAATGATTTCAGATGATTCAGGTGAATCTGTTTCATAAATAACCACTTTGTCGCCCGCCCTTGTTTTGTAATTATTTTTGATGGGTTTGTCGTTTACCAACACCCATTCATTTTCGATAGCCTGTTGAATTTTATTCCGGGTAGCGCCTTCAATTCTATTCATCAAAAACTTATCAATGCGCAGGGGCTCCTGTCCTTTATCGATGGTGATCGATAATTTTTCGTACAACTGTTCTTCCGATTCTGGTAATTCTTCCTCTGTTAGCATCTCATTTTAATAGTAGGTTGTTATGGGTAGTTGTTTGGTAAAAGATGACTGCAAATAAATGGAAGTTTGGCATCCTTACTGATTTTCTATTCGTTCAGCATAACCGTCTACACCCTACCTTTGCAAAGTAATACAATGAAAGTGATATGCAGCGGGTAAATTATAATGATCTGGGGGTTATTTCTTACAAAAATGCATGGGATTTACAAGAGTCAGTGCTGGGCGATAATATACTGTTGAAAAGTGACGCGAGGAAAAACAAACCCGAGGCAGCAGCAACAGATATAGATACCCATCATCATTTGTTTTTATGTGAACATCCTCCTGTGTACACACTCGGTAAAAGTGGCAACATCCAAAACGTGTTGTTATCGGAAGCTGCCCTTCAAGAAAAAGGAATTGAATTTTTTAAAACCAACAGAGGAGGAGACATTACTTTTCATGGTCCGCAACAATTGGTGGGTTACCCTATATTAGACCTCGAAAAAATGAATACCGATATTGGTTGGTACCTGCGCAATCTAGAAGAAACCGTTATCAGAACCATTGCAACATTTGGAATAAAGGGCGAAAGAAGTGCAGGAGAAACAGGTGTTTGGATAGAACCAGATAAACCAGGCAAAGAACGAAAAATTTGTGCCATTGGCGTAAGATGCAGCCGGTGGATCACCATGCATGGGTATGCACTGAATGTAAACACCGATCTTCAATATTTTGATTACATCATTCCCTGTGGTATTCAAAACAAGCAGGTTACTTCTATGCAAAAAGAGTTGGGTGAAAAGGTAGATATAGAGTCATTAAAAAAAATCTATTGCCAACAATTTGAAGAAGTGTTTCAAGTAAGTCTTTTGCATTAAACAAATCAACGGTTTTTGCGTGTGGGTTCGTTGGTTACTTTACCATCTTTAGGCACAAAGAATTTATTTTTTTCTACCAGTTTGCCATTATCGAACAGCTCAAAATTATACCAGCCAGAGCGCACAAAATTTACCTTTTCTATAATGAGGTATTCTTCTTTGAGGTTGTTGAGTTCAAATACTTTTCTTTCTAATTCATCGTAAAAAACCGCTGTATATTTTTTGCTATTGGCCTTTGGTAAATGCAGCACTACATTGTTGTCTTTGGCAGTGTAGATCCATTTGCTGGGAAATGTAATGCCTGGTTCTGGTTTAGTTGGTACAGATGGATTTATAGGAGGTAGATCGAATACTGGTTCTGGTGTACTTACAATGCTGTTTTTTTCATTGGGGGGTGCACTTAATTGCCAGGGATAACGCACTTCAGGATTAGCCCCCCTGCTCAAACTGTCTTTGACGGGTTTTACAGACGGAGTAATTACATAGGAACCACCTTCGAACGTTACAAAAACCCTGTAGTACATTCTGTTGTAGGGAGGGTTAGCGTCTGCATAACCGTTTTCCTTGTTTTGAGGATTGAGCACAGAACCAATGGTGGTAAAATTCTTCAGGCTGTCGTAAGAACGCTGTATGGTAAGCGCTTCAACTGATTGCTGGTAATCATTTTTCCAGCTCACAATCACTTTGTCGCCCAATTGAAATACTGAAATTTTTGGAAGTACCTCCTGTGCGTTTGAAGTAAAACTCACGCATAACAATAAAAATAAAATAACCCGGTGAAGAAGCATATATATTGTTTCCTGATGGGGCAAATATACAAAAGCATGATTTTAAACATCCGCCTTTCTAATGAGATGCCTGTTAAAAACTTTAAAAAATAAATGTGTTGGCAGCAAAAGATAAGTTGCCCTGTAAACCTCCGGTATGGATGCAGAGAACCTTGCTTCCGGCTTCAAAAGTGCGGGTTTCAATTTTATGCATCACAGCTTTCATCATTTTACCAGTGTACACAACATCAGTTGGAATGTTGCTGGTATTGTAGAAATCATTCATAAAATCAATCAAAGCGGGTGTATGTTTGGCGTAACCACCTTCATGTGCATCGGGCCAAACTTCATAAGTTGGTAAGTTGTCGATTTGGGTTAAATATTGTAGTCGATCATCTAAATCAATCATATTTTTAATGACCGGTACAGCAATGATGGTTTGGTCTGTTTTCTTATTCATCAGTAATCCAGCCATTGTGGTAGCAGTACCGGTGGCGGTGATGATATGAGTAGGTTGCAGAAACGGAAATTGTTGCATGATTGCCGCCGCACCCCTTGCTCCCAGCGGATGATAACCACCTTCTGGTACGATGGTTCCTTTGTAATTTGTTATACCTGTGCTGGCCTGTTGTTGGTAGTCTTCTCTTGATAAATAAACCAGTTGCATGTTCAATGCTTTGCAGAATTGTAGTGAGTGGGATAGGGCTCGCGGTTTTTCTCCACGCACCAATCCAACGCATTTTAACCCCAGCTGGTTACAAGCAAATGCTGTTGCTACCAGGTGGTTTGAGTAGGCTCCACCAAATGTAACGATGGTTTTTTCGGGAGAAGCCAACGCAGCGGCTAAAAAAAACTGGAGTTTAAACAGTTTGTTGCCAGATACCACTTCATGCAACAAATCGAGCCTCAACATGTACAGCGTTATTTGCTGCGCTTGTGTTTGTTGGGTTACAATTTCTTGTGTTGTAATGGTATGGTTATTTAAAAGCATTTAAATATTATCCGTTGCGTTTGTTTTACATTTGCTACACAAACATCCGTTTAAATTTTTAAAGTACTATAGAAGATGCAACCAACATTATTAATTCTGGCAGCAGGCATGGCCAGTAGGTATGGCAGTATGAAACAGACAGAAGGATTTGGTCCTTCAGGTGAAACCATTATGGATTATTCTATCTACGATGCCATTGAAGCAGGTTTTGGAAAAGTGGTGTTTATCATCAGAAAAGATTTCGCAGAAAATTTCAAAGAAAATTTCGACAACAGGTTTAAAGGACAAATAGCGGTTGATTATGTATTTCAGGAAATGACTGCTTTTGTAGATCCCGCAGATATGCCCGCAGATCGTACCAAACCATGGGGTACCGGACATGCTATTTTATGTGCGAAAGATGCAGTGAAAGAACCTTTTGCTGTGATTAATGCAGATGATTTTTATGGCAAAGCAGCTTTTAAAAAAGCGGCTGAATTTCTTACTACGATCTGCAATGAAAATACATATGGCATTATTGGATATCAACTAAACAAAACGCTCAGCGACAATGGCACGGTGAGTAGGGGCGTATGCGACGTAGATGCGGACAACAATTTAGTAGCCATCAACGAGCGAACAAAAATTTATGCTACAGATGGTAAAGTGGTGTACGAGGAAGGATCGGCATTGGTAGAAGTGCCCGGTAACTCGAGTGTTTCTATGAATTTCTGGTGCATGCACCCCTCTGCATTCAAACTTTGCGATGAACTGTTTAGTGTCTTTCCAAAAAACAACAAAGATAACATCAAAGCTGAATTTTTTATACCCATTATTGGAGATGCGTTTATTAAAGTACCTGGCAACAACATCAAGATTGTGCCTACCACTGCACAATGGTTTGGGGTAACTTATAAAGAAGATGCACCTGCGGTGAAAGCAAGTTTAGATGCGTTGATCGATGCAGGTGAATATCCTACTTCGCTTTGGGCTTAACAAATCATCATGCAAATAATACTAGATACTAAAAAAGGGCCCCATAAAAGGCCCTTTTTCTATTTAATTCGGTTCATTAATTCCCTTTGATCATGAAAACGTAGTTTTCCATTTTTGCTATCTGGTCTTCTCTTTTCAAGCCTTTCAAACCAGCAGTGGTAGTTATTTTGATAGAAGCGTTGGGGTCTAATTTTTTAGCTTCTTCGATGGCTCTTAAAATATTTACTGATTTGATGGCATAAACAACACCTTGTGTATTGGTTTTTTTGCTGGTGAGTACACCAATCAGATCGCCATTTTTAGTAATCACAGGTGCCCCGCTGCTACCTGCGTTGGCGGTAGTGCTTAACTGGCAATAGAGTGTATCGAGGTTATGGCCGTTTCTGGCACTCACATATCCTTCGTCGTACACAATTTCCTGCTTAGGGAAACCCAGCATGTAAATCTGCTCGCCCAATTGTGCATTCGATTTTCTTATTTGGAAAGGGATGGGGGCTAGTTTCTTAAATGATTTGTCTTTGATGCGGAGTATAGCAATATCTCTTTCTTTGTCAACATATACAGCATCTACGGCAAACTGTTCTCCCTTTTTGTTTTCAACAATCAGTTCATTTTTAGCTTCCAACGCCACATGCGCATTGGTGATGATGTAATTGTTGTTTACGTCTACCAAGAAGCCCGTGCCAGAAAATTTGGAAACGATCATTGGTTTCTTTTCTTCAGCAATAGCGTCTGCTTCTAGCTTGTTGAGCTTGCGCTCTATTTGAACATTTTTTTGTGCTACTGCGTCTAACTTGTTTACCAATAGGGTGGTGTTGGTACTATCTTTCTTAGTAACAGCAGATACTAAACTGGCGATAAGCAAAGAAACCACACCTGCAATAGAGGCAGCAACAGCCACTGTTTTTTTGTATTTGTCCCAAAGTTGAACCAATTTAGATCTGTGTGCAATTGGCGCAGTGAAAACAAATCCTTCATCGGCCAGTTTGTTTTGGGTTTCGTTCAAGCTCACTTTGAAGCTTTTGGTAGCTCCGAAGTTGTTCAACTCGTTTAAGAAAAACAAGTATTCTACTACAGCTTGGTCTAAATCAGAATTATTTTTTCTGAGATCTTCAAAATAAATCTTCTCCTGGGGAGTCATCTCTCCATTCACAAATCTTTCTACGGCATCAATCAATAAAGCGTCTTCCATTAATCTGCATTTTTATACTGTGCAAAAAACAATTTTTTCAATCTCACTAGGCATTTGTATTTCTGGGTTTTTGCATTATCGGCATTGGTATATCCAAAATCGGCCGCAATGGCCTGCATTTGTTTTTTTTGTATGTAGTATGCTTCCAGCAAACTTTTACAAGGTTCTCCAATTTTACCCATGGCTGTTTCCATGATGGTAAAATCGTTTTGTTTCTTTTCGTGCACATCCACGTCGTCTTCTACACTCACCAATTCTTCCATGTGTTCTACTTCCGTTTGAGAGAATCGATGCGCATGGGTCAGTTTCTTCAACCACAAGCGCCTACCCACTGCATAAATATATGTTTTGAGTTGGCAGTGTAGCTCTAAATTACCCGACCGTGCTTTTTCGAAGAGTACAATCATCAGTTCCTGAAATATGTCTGCTGCATCGTCGGTCGTTCCACTGTTGTTGGTAACCAGGGATTGAACCATATTGTAATGCTCGCGGTATATTTTTTCAATCGACTGCTTGTCTTCTCTCCCGAGGCCCTCTAGTAAAACTTTTTCTTCTTCTAATGTATTCACCTAGCTTGTATTAATACTTATTTTACTTAATAGTAACCCAAAACTCCGAAAAAAAAAATTCTAAAAAAAAGATTCATGAACTGGGTTACCTTTTTCCAGTATGGGTATTAACATCAAATTATAATTTTAAATTAAACAAACAACAAAATGAAAAAGTTTTTTGCAATCGCATTTATCGCAGCATCTTTAGTAGCTTGTAACGAAGCCAAAACAACAGAAACAACTACCACTACAACTGATACTACTACTGTAGTTGCTCCAGTTGTTACTGATACAATGAAAGTTGTTACTGACACCATCGTTACTACTACAGTTACTACTGACACAACGAA
>JBIIPY010000090.1:0-10859 GCA_044342365.1 Ferruginibacter sp.
GTTATATCTTTTTAAAAAGCAAACAATCGTAATAGAGCCCCTTTCTGAGGGGCTTTATTTGTGTTAGGTAGGGTTCAATTTCAAAAAAAATACATTTTATTTTTTTTGTTTCATCTCCAGCCATTAGCTTTGTTACAGACAATGAATAAAAATACATCATACAACTGGCCAGTTTATTCTTACTACTATTATAGTGGCAGGCCGGGCGTATGTATATAAAAACTGAAAATTTTTTTAAGATACATGAGGTCCCGGCTAACTAGCCGGGATTTTTTGTTGGTACCACTACCAGAACAAACTAAAACAACATTATGTCAGCACCTGCAACAGCAGTCGCCATCCAGGGTTTCGAAGGAAGTTTTCATCAATCGGCCGCCCGCCAGTTTTTTGGTAAACAGGTGGAAATGCTTTGTTGCAGCAGCTTCAGAGAATTGATCAAAAAAGCAAGTGATCCACTTAAGACGAGCGCTGCTGTAATGGCCATCGAAAATTCTATCGCAGGAAGTATATTGCCCAATTATAATTTATTGCAATCATCTGATTTAAAAATAGTTGGAGAGGTTTATCTACCAATAAAGCAACAGCTTTTGGTGAACCGTGGCGTACAATTAGAAGACATTCGGGAAGTGCATTCTCACCCAATGGCCATCTTGCAATGTGTAGAGTTTTTAGATCAATTCAACTGGAAACTCGTTGAAACAGAGGATACTGCCCTCAGCGCAAAACTCATCAAACAACACAAAAGCAAACACATAGCCGCCATTGCTGGTAAACTGGCTGCTGAACTGTACGATTTGGATATCCTGGTTCCTTCCATTCAAACACAGAAAAAAAATTATACCCGCTTTCTGGTTCTAAAAAGAACGGATGAAGCGGAGGTTTTACCCAATGCTAACAAGGCGTCTGTAACATTCAGTACCGATCATTCTAAAGGTAGTCTTGCAAAAGTGCTCTCTACCATCGCTGCAGCAGGCATCAATCTTAGCAAACTTCAATCCTTTCCCATTCCTGGCACCCACTGGTTGTATAGCTTTCATGCTGACATGGAATTTAACTCACTCAATGATTTTAACAAACTAATTCAACATTTATTAAAAGAGGTAACTCAGCTAAAAGTATATGGTATTTATGAATCTGGTAACCTTAAAAAACAATAAAAGATGACAGTTGCTAAACGACTAGAAGGCATAAATGAATACTATTTTTCACAGAAACTGCGTGAAATAGAAGCCATGAACAAAGCAGGTAAAGCTGTGATCAACCTGGGTATTGGTAGTCCAGATTTACCACCACACCCAGAAGTGATCCGCATTTTACAGGAAGAAAGCATCAAACCCAATAACCATGCCTACCAATCTTATAAGGGAAGTGCTATTTTACGAAACGCCATCGCCGATTGGTACCTTCGTCAGTATGGGGTTGAGGTTGACCCTGAATCAGAGATACTACCACTCATCGGTAGCAAAGAAGGCATCATGCATATCTGCATGACCTACCTCGACGCAGGTGATGCAGCCCTTGTTCCCAATCCAGGCTACCCCACTTACAAGTCTGCCGTTGAACTGGCCGGCGGCACCGTTATCAGTTATGACCTTACTGTACACAACAATTGGATGGCCGATCTAGCTGTTTTGCAACAAACCATCTCTTCCTACCAATCGCAACCCGGTCATGGAAAAGTGAAGCTCATGTTTGTGAACTATCCCCATATGCCCACGGGACAGCTTCCCTTGCCTGACACTTTTGATGAACTGGTAGCCTTTGCTGCAAAACAAGATTTGCTGCTGGTGCACGACAATCCCTACAGTTTCATATTAAACAAACAGCCACAAAGCATGCTGTTTTCTGCTATGGCAAAGAAGCATGTTATAGAACTTAACTCATTGAGTAAGAGTCATAATATGGCAGGATGGAGAGTGGGTATGTTGATTGGTGACAAAGAACGAATTGCAGAAGTGCTCACTTTTAAAAGTAATATGGACAGCAGCATGTTTTTACCCCTTCAACTGGCAGCTGCCAAAGCACTAGAGCTGGGCGAAGAATGGCACAATGAGCTGAACACTGTTTACCGCGAACGCCAACAGCTTGTTTTTGAACTTCTCGATTTACTCGAATGCAATTTTAGCAGAGCACAGGCAGGCATGTTTGTTTGGGCAGCAACACCCTCCTCTTATGATTCTGGCTATCAATTAAGCGATGAAGTGCTGCAGCAAGCAAATGTATTCATCACCCCCGGCGGTATTTTTGGAACAAACGGCAATGGTTACATCAGGGTGAGCTTGTGCAGTCCGGTAGAAAAAATAAGCAACGCCATCACCCGCATCAAACAAATCAACAAATGAAAACATGTATCATAGGCATTGGTTTAATTGGTGGTTCAATGGCCATCGCCCTTAAAGAAAAAAACCTGGCCATCGAAATAATGGGGGTAGACGATAACGAAGCGCACCAGCAAAAGGCACTCGAGTTAGGGTTGGTAGATCGCATTGTTTCGCTAGAAGAAGGCATTGATGCTGCTGAATTAATTATTCTGGCAGTTCCAGTGGGTGTGGCTTGTAGTATTTTGCCTGCTATTTTAAATAAAGTAAAAAAGCAGATCGTGATAGATGTGGGTTCTACCAAAGAAGCCATCTGTAAAATAGTAGATGGGCTGCCCAACCGAAAGAGATTTGTGGCTACACATCCGATGTGGGGAACTGAGTTCAGCGGTCCGGTAGCAGCCATCACGGGTGCTTTTGTAAACAAAGCCGTAGTGATTACAGAAAAGGACAAAAGTGATGCAGGCGCATTGAAAATTGTAGAACTCATTTACCAATCCTTTGGAATGCACATCGTTTACATGGATGCAAAGTCGCATGATGTACACGCCGCCTATGTAAGTCATATTTCTCATATCACTTCTTTTGCGCTCGCCAACACCGTGTTGGAAAAAGAAAAAGAAGACAATGCTATTTTTGAACTGGCCAGTGGTGGTTTTGAGAGCACAGTACGATTGGCAAAGAGCAACGCAGCCATGTGGGTGCCCATTTTTATGCAGAACAAAGAAAACGTGTTAGACGTTTTAAATGAGCACATCAGTCAACTTAGAAAATTCAAAGCTTGTTTGGAAAAAGAAAACAGTGAATTCTTAACCGAACTCATCGGAAATGCCAACACCATCAGCAGGATATTAAAATAACAATGAATACGCAACAAACTTATCAATTTACAAATAGCAACCTAATATGAAAGCACAGCTTAACGAAATTTGGAACAAACGTCCTTTGATCATCAGCGGCCCTTGCAGCGCCGAAACGGAAGAGCAGGTAATGGAAACCGCCCAACGATTGGCTGCCACTGGTAAAGTAGACCTACTGAGAGCAGGCATTTGGAAACCCAGAACCAAACCCGGTATGTTTGAAGGAATCGGCGTAAAGGGTTTGCCATGGTTGTTGCAGGCCAAAAAAGCCACTGGTTTGCCTACTGCGGTAGAAGTAGCCACCGCAAAACACGTGGAAGATGCTTTGCAGTTTGATGTTGACGTGCTATGGATAGGTGCCCGTACTACCGTAAACCCTTTCAGTGTGCAAGAAGTGGCAGATGCACTTCGCGAAACCGATGTGCCGGTGCTGATTAAAAATCCTATCAACCCCGATCTGGAATTGTGGAGTGGAGGCATTGAACGTTTGCAAAAAGCAGGTGTTAAAGATATAGGTATGATTCACCGTGGTTTTTCTAATTACGGCAATACCGAATTCAGGAACGCACCCATGTGGCACTTGCCCATCGAAATGAAACGTCGTTTTCCCGAAATGTTATTGATTTGTGACCCCTCTCATATCTGCGGCAACCGACACCTATTGCAATCGGTGGCACAAAAAAGTATTGATTTACAATTTGGTGGACTGATGCTAGAATCCCACATCGATCCAGACAATGCCTGGAGCGATGCCAAACAACAAGTAACACCAGAACGGTTGTTAGAAATATTGACAGACCTCGTATGGAGAAGCGAAAGCGCTACCGAACAGGAATTCATCAATGCACTGGCCACTTTGCGGGAGCAGATCAATCATATTGATGATGAATTGCTGACATTGATTGGCCAACGCATGAAAATTGCCGATAAAATTGGGGTGTATAAAAAAGACAACAACGTCACCATTTTGCAAACCAATCGCTGGAATCAAATTTTAGACAGGGCCGTACTCAAAGGAGAAGCATTGGGTTTGAGCAAGGAATTTATTATCCGTTATTTTGATGCCGTACATCTGGAAAGTATCAGTCACCAAAACAAAGTGATGTACGATAAATAGGCCACTAACTAAAATTACCCTATGGCATACCAACACTAGAAGGCTTAATTTTATGAATTCATTGCCAGCTATAAATTAGAATACGATGCGTGTAGAAAAAATACTCTTTTCCAATAAATCAGTAGATGTGGTTTATGATGGTTCCTTTGCAATGATCGGCACATTGGTTGATCCTTCAAAAATCATCATCATTACAGATGAAAATGTTTTTGAAGCCCAACAAGATAGGTTTCAATCTTTCAAAACTATTTTGGTGCCTGCCGGTGAAATGCACAAACAGCAGCAAACCGTTGATAAAATCATCGATGATTTATTGCAGCTGGAGGCCGATAAACAAAGTATCATTGTAGGGGTTGGCGGCGGCGTTGTAACCGATATGGCTGGATATGCAGCGAGTATTTACAAAAGAGGCATCCGATTGATGCAAGTGCCTACCAGTTTATTGGGCATGGTAGATGCTGCCGTGGGGGGGAAAAATGGGGTAGATGTGGGTCCGTTCAAAAATATGGTGGGCACCATTTACCAGCCAGATGTATTGTTGTATGATTATAGTTTTTTACAAACCCTGCCCGAGATTGAATGGGTGAACGGTTTTGCAGAAATCATCAAACACGCCTGCATCAAAGACGCAACCATGTTTGCTTTTCTTCAGCAAAAAACGCCTGCTGATTTTATAAAGGATCCTTCCCTGATAGCAGCACTGGTAGAACAAAATGTAAAAATAAAATTGTCGGTGGTTCTCAACGATGAGTTTGAAACGGGCGATCGCAAACTGCTCAACTTTGGCCATACCATCGGCCACGCCATCGAAAACATTTATGATCTTTCGCATGGTTTTGCCATCAGCATTGGCATGGCAGAAGCGCTGCGCATTAGTGAAGACATCAATGGATTTTATTCTTCACACAGGTTGATGGTATTGCAATTGTTGCAACAATATGGTTTGCCCACTCACATCAATTATGATCCAGAAAAAATTTGGGAGATACTGTTGTTAGATAAAAAAAGAAACGCAGCAGGCATGGGTTTCATTTTGCTGGATGCCATCGGCAAAGGAAAAGTAAGCACCATTCCACTACCACAACTAAAAGATTTATTGAATCAATAATTATTCAACAGCTTCGATGAAGATAAAAATACAACCTTCTTTTTTGAAAGGAATCACAACTGCACCTGCATCAAAAAGTGCGATGCAACGGGCATGTGCGCTGGCATTGTTGCATCCCGGAACTACTATCATACAAAACCCGGGTGTGAGCAACGACGACAAAGCGGCGCTTTCTATCATCGAAGATCTGGGGGCCATCGTTGTTAAAAATGAAGATGGCAGTCTAACCATCAAAGGTGCTTTTTCTAAAGAGGTTATTCCTGCCCCTGCTACCGAAAAAATCATCAACTGTGGAGAAAGTGGATTGAGCATTCGCATGTTCACCCCCATCGCAGCCAGTTTTGATGCCTCCATACAAATTACCGGTACGGGAAGTTTGTTAACGAGGCCCATGGATTTTTTCGATTCCATCTTACCGCAACTGGGCGTTCAAATGTCATCTAACGAAGGTAAATTACCACTTCGGGTAAAGGGTCCGCTTCAGCCGGCGCCCATTTCTGTGGATGGCTCCTTGAGCTCGCAATTTTTAACAGGTATGTTGATGGCCTATGGTGCTACTGCAAAAGAGCAAGTAACCATCACCGTTAGTAATCTCAAGAGTAAACCTTACATTGATCTTACCTTACAGATAATGGAATTTTTTGGGTATGACATCAGTCACCAAGACTATGAAACCTTTACCATTTCACCAAGAACTGCCTCTGCCGATACCATTCATTATACGGTAGAAGCCGATTGGAGCGGCGCATCCTTTTTGCTGGTTGCGGGTGCCATTGCTGGTGATATTACGGTGAAGGGGTTGGATGTTTTTTCGGCACAAGCCGATAAAGCGGTGTTACAAGCATTGATGAATAGCAAAGCCATCATCAGCATCACCCCTGAACAGATAGATATTAAAAAAGGAAACTTACAACCCTTCCATTTTAACGCAACGGATTGCCCAGATTTGTTCCCGCCATTGGTAGCATTGGCTGCTTATTGCGATGGCACTTCTGTAATAGAAGGCGTGAGCAGGCTGGCGCACAAAGAAAGCGATCGAGCACTTACCTTGCAGGAAGAATTTGGGAAGATGGGATTACCGATTAAGCTGCAAGACGATTTGATGATCATCGAAGGTGGACGAGGATTGACGGGTGCAGAATGCCATTCTCGGCACGACCATCGCATAGCCATGGCCCTTGCTGTGGCTGGGTTGGCAGCAACAGGTGAAACAGGTATTGAAGAAGCGGAAGCCATCAACAAATCGTATCCTGATTTTTACAAACACATTGCATCATTGGGAGCAAAGCTCAATCATCCATCATAAAAACTTTTTATTTTGAACAGTATAGGAACCATTTTTAAAGTACATATTTTCGGCGAATCGCATGGGCCTGCAGTGGGTATTGTAATAGACGGTTGCCCACCGGGTATCCCCATCACTGCCGCCGATTTTGAAGCAGATATTGAACGCAGAAAGGGCGGAATTCGTAAAGGAACCACTCCACGAAAGGAAGATGATATACCTGTTTTTTTATCAGGTGTATTTAATGATACTACTACTGGTGCACCCATCACCATTACTTTCGCCAACAACAATACCCGCAGTGCCGATTATGAAAAACTGCGCAGTTTTCCCAGGCCAGGCCATGCCGATTTTGTGGCTTCCCAAAAATTCAATGGGTATGAAGATTACAGAGGTGGGGGGCATTTCAGCGGTAGGCTTACGGTTTGTTTGGTAGGAGCGGGCGTGTTGGCAAAAAAAATATTGGCTCATCTAGAACCTGCCATTCATATTGAAGGCAGCCTGCAGGAAATTGGCGGCGAAACAGATATTGAAAGAGGATTACAAAAAGCCATCGACGCCAAAGACAGCATTGGCGGCATCGTAGAATGTGTAGTGAAGGGATTGCCCATAGGTTTGGGAGAACCCTTTTTTAGTTCGGCCGAATCATTGATTAGCCAAGCTGTGTTTGCTATTCCAGCCATCAAAGGCATTGAGTTTGGGGCCGGTTTTGCAGCAGCTAAAATGTTTGGATCCCAACACAACGACTCACTCGAAAACAAGGATGGAAAAACCACTACCAACTTTGCTGGTGGTATCGTGGGTGGAATTACCAATGGCAATTACCTGGTTTTTAGGGTGGCCGTAAAACCTACTTCTTCTACCCCCAAAGACCAGGAAACACTGAACATCAGTAGCGGAGCGGTAGAAACTTTTTCTGTGAAAGGTCGCCACGATCTCTGTATTGCATTAAGAGTTCCTGTGGTGTTGGAAGCAGTCACCGCCATTGTTCTGGCAGATTTGCTGATGCTGAAAAAACGTTATTGATTCCTTCAATGGAAGTATGATCGCATAAAAAAGCCAGCCTGTTTTAAGCAGTGCTGGCCTTTTAATTTGAACTATTTTTTGGGTTGATGGTGGTGGCTTTTTATACCGATTGGACAAACAATATAGTCCAATATCGGCTATCGCCTCATTGTACTATTTGTTTGATACCATCGGCATTTACTCCCGAAAGCATTCGGGACAAGATTTATAAAATATTGGCATATTCTATAAATCACATTGGTATTACTGCACCAACATCACCGTTCCTTTCATTTCTACTGTTTTCCCATCTCTATCAACCCCTTTTACCATCCACACATAAGCACCGAGGGGTTGTTTTTTTCCCTGGAAGCTTCCATCCCAACCTTTTAAAAATTCTCTGGTGTCAAATACCAAATTACCGTAACGGTTAAAGATGCGGAAGTATTCGGTTCTTACAATTCCAGATGGTACGGCTCTGAATACATCATTCAAACCGTCGCCATTGGGGCTAAAGGCATTGGGTACATAATAGGTGGGTCCGTTGTACACTTTTATAAATACGGTATCATATCCAATACAACCCGCGAAGTCGGTTACCTGCAATATAAACTTGGTATCGTTTCGCAAAGTGGCCAAAGGGTTTTGTGCAAATGGACTGTTTAGTGATGTAGGGGGCGACCAAAGATAATCATCGCCTCCACTGCCAAACAGTTGGTGTGGTACATTGGTGACAGCAATGGTATCATTGCCCGCAAATGCAGGTACAGGTGGTTGTACCCGAACAGCTACCTGATCGGTAACACTGAATCTGCATCCGTAGTTATCCGTTACCGTTAGTGTATAGGTAAAAGTGGTATTGTTACCAACTGGGTATACTCTTGTGACTGCCTGGTTGGGAAATTGAATATTGGCTGCGGGCGACCATGCAAAATTAACTGGTCCAGAAACATTGCTGGCACTGCCGGTAAGTACGGCGTAACTGATGTCGCAGATAGCGGTATCACGCCCAGCGTTGGCAATGGGTTTGGCCAACACATTTACCAAAATGGTATCTCTTCTAACACAGGTACCCCATTGTGCTAACAACGCATAACGAGCAGTATCGGTAGGGGTGACGGTCGCATTTTTAACAGCTGGGTTGGCAATGCTACTTGCGGGCAAATCGAGGCTGGTCCAGGTAAACAAGTTTGTTTCCGGATTGGTTTGCGGATCAAATGTTACGCTGCTTTCAACGCAGATGATAACTTCATTATCTAACGTAAGGAACATATTGTCTACAAGTATTACAGTTGCAGTTGCAGTGGTACTACAACCTTTGGCGTCTACCACTGTAACTGTATAATTGCCATTGGCCAATCCTGTAAAAATGCCAGTGCTTGCACCAGAGGTATTTGCCGTAGGTCCCGAAATGGAATAGGCATATGGAATGGTTCCTCCATTTGCAGATGTAGTAACCCTTCCATCATTGTTGCTACAACCTGCGGGGGTACTATTGGTAGCGGTGGCAGTGAGCAAATTGGGTTGTGTAAGTACTATAACGGTATCTTTCGTACAACCGACACCATCTCTAATTCGGATGGTATGTGGCCCTGCCGTTAAGCCGGTAATGGTAGGGCTGGTTTGGTAAGTAGCGCCTGCATTGGTGGAGAATTGGTAAGGGGCTACGCCACCAAATGCACTAAAAGTGGCGGTTCCATTGGCATTGCCATTGCACAAAGGCATGGTAAGTACCACCGGCATCATCAAAGCAGGATTGCTGGTGAGTGTTACCGGACCTCCCGTTCCCGTGCAACCATTGGCCGCATTCATGGTATAGTTGTAAGTGCCCGGCGCCAGATTGCTGAAGGTAATGGGTGCATTGCCAGATTGTGTAAAGGGTCCGCCTGGTCCGGTAAGTGTGATGCTGTAAGGCGCTACACTTCCCGCCTGCGGCGTGATGCTGATGCTGCCATTGTTGATGTTGGCGCAGACCGGATTTACCTGTGTAAAGGTAGCTGTGAGGAATGGTCCGGCCGTTACGGTTGTTTCAGTAATGGTTCCTGTACATCCACTAGCGGTCACAAAATTGATGGTATAGGTTTGAGGAGCTAACCCAGTAAACAAACCTGTTGTGTTGGTGATGTTACCCGGATTGAGTGTGAAGCTGGTACCGGCTGTTGCAGGTGCCGTAATGGTTATGCTGCCATCGTTTACTGAAGCACAACTAGTTGCAGTTGACGTAGCTGTTCCGGTAATGGCCGGCCCTGCTGCTACCACGATATTGGCAGGAGTAACGGTGCCGGTACAACCACCACTTCCCGTGAAGGTGGCCGTGTATGTTCCCGCTCCTAAGCCTGTAAATATCCCCGTCGTATTTGTAATATTACCTGGGTTCAATGTATAACTCACCGCGCCTGCTGCAGGTGCGATGGTAATGGAACCATCTAAAGCGCCCGGACAACTAGTGCTGTTACTTGTGGCGGAGCTTGTAGATGGTAAACCTGTTCCCACATTGATGCTGCGGGTACCCTGACAACCATTGGCATCCCTGAATGTAACAGTATGAAAGCCACCGGCAATGCCCGTGAAAGTATTGGAAGCTTGAAACGGTCCTCCATCTATGCTATAAGTATATGGCGCTGTTCCGGTAGTTGGATTCAGTGTGACAGTACCATTGTTTACACCCGGACAACTTGCAGGGGTTTGAAAAATTTGTCCGGCCAAACCTGTTCCTGTAGCCACGGCTCTGCTGATGGTAACAGTACAGCCATTGGCGTCGCGTATTACAATAGAATAGGTAGCGTTTATTAAGCCGGTAAATGTATTGGAAGTTTGAAATGCACCACCGTTTAACGAATAAGTATAAGGAGCAGTTCCGCTGGTAGGCGTAACCGTTATGCTGCCGTTTGCAGCACCGGCGCAGGAAGTAGCCGTTGCGGTACTGTTGGCTGTGATAGAAGTACCGGGTGCAATGGTTACACTAAAAGTTCCATTACAATTGAGCGCATCTACATACAAAACGTTGTATGTGCCCGCTGCCAATCCGGTGAAGGTATTGGAAGCCTGAGCAGTACCACCGTTGATCGAATAAGTATAAGGTGCTACACCGCTGGTAGGGTTGATGGTAATACTACCGTTGTTAAGACCCGGGCAACTAGCGTTGGTACTGGAAAAACTGTGCGTA
>JBIIPY010000032.1:0-27325 GCA_044342365.1 Ferruginibacter sp.
GGCATATTCTGAAAAAGTGATAGATCATTACCAGAATCCTAAGAATGTAGGTACCCTGGATAAAGCAAGCAAAAGTGTAGGTACTGGTTTAGTGGGTGCTCCCGAGTGTGGAGATGTAATGCGTTTACAAATTCAGGTAGATGATGCCACCGGCGTTATCACCGATGCAAAATTCAAAACCTTTGGTTGTGGTTCTGCAATAGCTTCTTCTTCTTTGGCAACAGAATGGTTGAAAGGCAAAAGTGTAGACGAGGCATTAAAAATTGATAACATGGAATTGGTAGAAGAGTTGAACCTTCCTCCCGTTAAAATTCACTGTTCAGTGTTGGCTGAAGATGCTATCAAAGCGGCCATCAACGATTACAGGGTAAAAAATGGTTTAGAAGCCATCAAGTTCGAAGAAAGCGTAGTGCATTAATCGAAAAATTCCATTTTAAGTATTTTAAAAAAAGGAGGAAACATGGAAACCAGTGTTTCAGATATCAAAACAACAAACACGTCTACTAATTTGAGCAGCATCGCTACAGAAGCCAACAGCATTTACATCAGCGACAAAGCCAAAGCCAAGGTTGAACAACTGATGGCTGAAGCTGGGGTTGGTGCAGCAGATGATTATTTCTTAAGAGTTGGAGTAGTTGGTGGAGGATGTAGCGGACTGAGTTATAAATTAGATTTCGACAACGAAGTAAAACCTATGGACCAGGTTTTTGAAGATAAGGGCTTAAAAATTGTAACAGATTTGAAAAGCTTTTTGTATCTGGTAAATACAGAGTTGGAATTTAGTGATGGATTGAATGGCAAAGGTTTTTATTTTGATAATCCCAATGCCAGCCGTAGCTGTGGGTGTGGGGAGAGTTTCGCAGTATAATAAAATTAAGTTACTCCATAAAAAAAGCGTCCTGAATAATCGGGACGCTTTTTTTATATCTAGATATTATTAGAGTGCAAAACCTGTTCTTCCTCCACCAGACGCGAAGGTGGCGTTCATACGCGTGCTTTGCCCAAGGCTAAACATGTACATACAAGCATCATTGGTGTAATCCATGTAGTTCATCGTCATCATTGGAACAGTTGTAGAACAGCTTCCGTATCTTGGAAATGCAGGGCAACCTCCATTTGATGTTTGGTGTAAAGGAGTATCGCCTACAAAGTCATTACCGCATGTAGCATCTCCCCAAATATGGCGAAGGTTCAACCAATGGCCTACTTCATGGGTAGCCGTTCTACCCAAA
Source organism: Ferruginibacter sp. (assembly GCA_044342365.1). GTDB lineage: Bacteria > Bacteroidota > Bacteroidia > Chitinophagales > Chitinophagaceae > Ferruginibacter. The sequence continues at coordinate 1,233 of JBIIPY010000032.1, forward strand.
TTAAAAGGCGCAGTTACCGTACCGGTTTTTCCGAAGGCGTTGTTATCTACCACCACACCATCGGTGGCTGTACTGCCGCCAGGAAATTGTGCGTATCCTAAAATTCCTCCACTCATATTACAAACCCAAAGGTTCAATTTGTTTGAAGGGCTGGTTGGATTAATTCCACCTCTCGTAGTAGATTTCATAGAATTGTCTGTTGTCCAACTTGTTTTTTTGGTTGATTTTCTAATCACTTGGTCTAATACAAACCTTATTTTTGTGTCGCCTGAACGCACAGACTGGAAGAAAGAGGGCGTTGAGTTATAATCAGCATTGGCAGCAGTGAAGTCAGCATTCAATACATCAATTTGTGATTGAATTTGAGCAGCTGAAACATTTTCAGCCGCAGTTTTGTACAATACATTTACTACAACTGGTATCACTACGTTGCCATTTGATAAAAAAGAATTGTCTGGATTCTTGATGAATTCGGCCGTGGCTCTTTCGATAGATTGCATCCTTGCAGCAAGGCCTGGATCTTGTTGCAATTGAATAGCAAGCATTTCCTGTGAGGCACAACGTCCTACGATGGTAATTGGTTCTTGTGTTGGTTCAAAATTTTCTTCTGAAGTGGTTTCTTTAGTACACCCAACTGCAAAAATGATACATCCTGCAAATGCGGTAATTGTTTTCCTCATAGCAATGTTTTTAAGTTTTTTAATGATATTAACATATCTAATTTAGTAATACTTTAACTTGAAGTAACAAGTGTGGATAAATAAACATTTTTTAAATAAGAAATCCCCCGCTTTTAACAGCAGGGGATGCACTCGGTTTTGGTAAACACAGTAGGATGTCAAAACAAGACATTCCTTAAGAAAATAGTTAGCTGGTTGTCTGAATAGAATAAGGTAAAAATCTTTTACCTTATTTTATGACAAAGTAAGAATTGAATGTGCTGCTTAACTTAAAAAAAAAAGCCCAATACATCATCTGATTAATTACTATACGCCTGTTTAATAGTAAATTGCAGCAATTTTAAACCACATGTGGAGTATCTGTAAAAAGGAATTCAATCAGTTTTTCAGTAATTTAACTGGCTATATTGCCATTGTATTGTTTTTGTTAATCAATGGTATCTTCCTGTTTATGCTGCAAGACAGCAGTATTTTTGAGTATGGCTTTGCCTCTTTGGAAAAGTTTTTTGAACTCGCCCCCTGGATACTGCTTTTTTTGGTTCCGGCTATAACAATGCGCTCTTTGTCAGAAGAATTTAAAACAGGAACTTTCGAAATATTACAAACCAAACCACTCAGTTCTTGGCAAATAGTTCTTGGAAAATACCTTTCTGTTTTATTGGTGATGCTTATCGTAATTGTCCCTACTTTTATATACATCATTACCATACAATCATTGAGTGCGTCGGGTAGTATAGATGGTGGAGGCATTGCTGGCAGCTACCTTGGCTTGTTTTTATTGGCCGCCGTGTTTGCAGCCATTAGTATCTGTTGCAGCGGTTTTACTGCCAACACAGTGGTGGCTTTTTTAATCAGCGCTTTTTCCTGTTTGATTCTCTATTTTGGTTTCAACGCCATCAGCAAACTTCCGGTTTTTCAGGGCGGTGCAGATTATTATATAGAAATGTTGGGAATCGATTTCCATTATAAGAGCATCAGCAGGGGTGTGTTGGATACCAGAGATGTGATATACTTTCTCAGCGTCATTTACCTCTCATTGATCATCACTGTAAAAAATCTGCACAAGAAATAATTGCATCAACCCTTTTCAACATTTAGTCTTCACCATTTTATAAATGAAAAAAACAACCAGCATATCTAAAAAAAGCAAATGGCAAATACCGATGCTGTTGTTATTGCTGTTGGGTATTAATTGGGCTGCATCTATTTGGCATACACGGATAGATTTTACCAACGAAAACAGGTTTACCCTCAGCAATGCCAGTAAAACATTGTTGAAAGAGTTGAAGGCACCTGTAGAGGTAGATGTTTTTTTAAAAGGCAACTATCCCAGTGGATTTAAAAAATTAAGTGCTTCTACCGCCGACATGTTACAGGAGTTCAGAGAAATTGCTGGAAACAACATTCAATATAATTTTATTGCGCCTGAAGAAGAAATGGAAGGCACAGGTGTAACCTATGGGGATACTCTTACCGGCATGGGGCTGTATCCAATCAATCTTACTTCGCAGGTAAAAGAAGGGCAGACGCAACAGTTCGTTTATCCGTTTGCGTTAGTGCATTATAAAGATAGAAGCATTCCCGTTACTTTATACCAGGGGAAAACTCCGCTCATTAATAACCAGGAGTTGAACAGCGCTGAAGCCCTGCTCGAATACCGGCTAGCCAATGCCATTTCTAAAGCAACACAGGAAGCACCTGCCATGATTGGTTATGCCAATGGCAATGGTGAACCCGTAGATTATAGCATTTACGATTTGGTAGAAAATTACCTGGATATAGATTATCAATTGTCGCTGTTCAACATCAACAAACAACCCTTTGTTCCCACAGCATTTAAGGTATTGGTGATGGTGAAGCCTACTGTTCCATTCACAGAGCAAGCCAAGATGAAATTAGACCAGTACGTAATGAATGGTGGAAAGCTGTTGTTGTTTCAGGACAGGTTAGATGCAGAAATGGATAGTCTGCAAATTAAAAACGAAGTGATTGCTTACGATCGTCAGCTAGAATTAAATGATCTATTGTTTAGATATGGTGTGAGGATGAATACCGATTTGGTGATGGACTTACAATGTGATTACCTCCCGTTTGATGTAAACGGCAATGGCCAGTTTGAATTATTGCCTTGGAATTATTTTCCGGTGTTGGAATCGAAATCAGATCATCCCATCAACAAAAATGTAGGTTTTGTAAGCGCAAGATTTGCAAATTCAATAGACACTGTTGAAGCAGCAGGCATCAAAAAAACCATATTGCTTAGTTCGTCTGCCAATGCCAGAAAAATTGGTACCCCTGCTCGAATCAGTGGTGAAGAAAATGTGGCAGCAGCAGAAGATGAAAAATACAAAACCGCTGCCATTCCTGTGGCCGTTTTATTAGAAGGAAAATTCACATCGTTGTTTGCCAATAGAAGTTCGCAAGCCATGCGTGATTCTATTGAAGCCTACGGCGGCAGTTTTTTACCCCAATGTTTAGCAGATAATAAAATAATTGTAGTGTCTGATGGCGATATCGTGCTCAACTCCGTAGTAAAAGGCGGCCAACCCATCCCCATGGGAATGAACCCTTACACTTACGGAACGCAACGGGCATTCCCCTTTGCCAACAAAGATTTTGTACAAAATTGTTTGGAATACCTCATCAACGAAAATGGGCTGAGCGAAGCAAAAGCCAAAGATTATGTGGTAAGGTTGTTGGATACTAAAAAAGTAAATGAACAAAAAACAATGTGGCAGGTCATCAACATTGCAGTGCCAGTATTGTTGGTGATTTTGTTTGCGCTGGTATTTCAGTGGATAAGAAGAAAAAAATATTCAAAATAAGTTGTCATGGACAAAACGCAGTTGGTTTATCTGGTATTTGGAATTGTGATTGTATTGTCACTGATTTTTGACCTCGGGCTATTGAGTAAAAAAAATCAAAAAGTCACCATCAAGCAGGCCTTATACCAAACCTTTTTTTGGGTAGGGTTGGCATTGGCATTCTGTGTTTTCATGTGGATCGAAGAAGGTCAGAAGCCCGCTCTCGAATACCTGAGTGCTTACTTGATGGAGTGGAGTTTGAGCATCGATAATATATTTGTATTCATCCTCATTTTTAGCGCATTCAGCGTAAAAGAAAAAAATTATGGAAGGGTACTGTTGATAGGCATCTTGATGGCCATTGTATTCAGGATCATTTTTATTACAGTGGGTGTTGCATTGGTAGAAAAGTTTCATTGGCTGTTGTATGTGTTTGGTGTATTCCTGATATACACGGGATACAAAATGTTTAAGGCCAATAAGGAAGAAGACGATTTTGATCCACAGCAGAGTCCGGTGTATAAATTTCTGAAAAGAGTACTGCCGCTTACACCGCATGATGGAGATGGAAAGTTTTCTGTGGTAGAAAATGGAAAGAAAAAATTTACCACTTTGTTTGTTGTGGTAATCATGCTGGCAGCAATAGATCTGGTATTTGCATTGGATTCTATCCCGGCTGTAATGGGTATTGTAGACACTAAAACACCTGAATACCAGGAAGTGGCAAGGCTGGTAATTTATACCTCCAATATTTTTGCAGTGTTGGGTTTGCGATCGCTGTTTTTCTTACTGAGAGGAGCCGTTAATAAATTTGAATATTTACCCCAAGGCATTGCGGTTGTACTTGTTTTTATTGGTGTGAAAATGTTGGGTGAACATTGGATCAGCTTGTGGATTGATAAAACCACACAGGTATTTATTTCTCTTGGATTTATTATGCTTTGCCTAGCAAGCTCTGTTGCATACTCTATCTTTATCGACAAACAAACAGGCGAAGCTGATAAGGATGTCATTGCATCAGAAGATCAAGAATAGAAGGGTTCAAATCATCATCATTGAAATATACCATCCAAAATATTGCAAACATTTGTGGAGGGCAGTTACAATTACAAGCGGCTGCCACCATTGAGCAATTGGTGATAGACAGTAGGAAGGTTTATTTCCCTGCCAGTTCACTGTTTGTAGCCATAGTTGGCGTACAGCACGATGGGCACACATTCATACCCTCCCTTTATGAAAAAGGGGTGCGCAATTTTATGGTGAGTGAAGCCATGTCCTCATTGTATTTTAAAGATGCCAATTATATAACGGTACAGGATACCAGCATCGCATTACAACAACTGGCTGCCGCCCATCGCCATCAATATCACTATCCAATTATTGGTATTACCGGTAGCAATGGTAAAACGATCGTAAAAGAATGGTTGTTTCAACTTTTGCATGCAGAATATGATATTGTAAGAAGTCCACGCAGCTACAATTCACAGGTTGGTGTGCCTTTGGCTGTTTGGCAGATGAATGAAATGTATAACCTGGGTATTTTTGAAGCAGGTATTTCACAGCCAGGTGAGATGCAACACTTACAACCTATCATAGATCCTGAGATAGGCATATTTACTTTTTTGGGCGATGCACATGCAGAAGGTTTTGAAAGCATGTCTCAAAAAGCCAAAGAGAAATTAACACTATTTGTAAACAGCAGCATTCTTTTTTACAATACAGACCAAGCAGTGTTACAGCAAGAAATAGCATTGTTTAAAAATGAACATCCTGCTATAACATTGTTTGGCTGGGGAACCAATGAAGCCTCCGTACTCCAACTAATGCATGTACAAATGTTCAATCACCACAGCATTATAAAGCTGCTTTACAATGAACAAAACTACCATTTTCAAATTCCTTTTATAGATGAAGCATCCATTTACAACGCTATTAGTTGTATAGGAGTATTGTTGTATTTAAAGATAGATGCAGTTGTAATTGCTGAAAGATTGCTGCAATTGCGATCTGTAGAAATGAGGCTTGAGTTAAAACAAGGCATCAACCAATGTGCCATTATCAATGATAGTTACAGTGCCGATATTGATTCGCTGGCCATTGCGCTCCACTTTTTGGAACAGCAGCAACAGCATCTAAAAAAGACCGTTATACTGAGCGATTTGTTTCAATCCGGTAAAGATGCACATTCCTTGTACCAACAAATAGCGGAGATGTTGCAACAAAAAAAGATTGATCGATTCATTGGAATTGGCCCGGCGTTACAACAGCACACTCATTTATTTAATGCCATTCCAACTAGTTTTTTTTATGAGTCTACCAGTGCATTTATAGCCGCCCTGCCCGCCCTGTCTTTTAAAGAAGAAACCATCTTGTTAAAAGGAGCGAGGGTATTTCGTTTTGAAACCATCAGCAAAAAACTGGAACAAAAAATTCACCAGACCTATTTAGAGATCAACCTAAATGCAATCCGTCACAACATTAAAGTGTACCAACGGCATTTGCACAAAGGCGTAAAAATGATGTGTATGGTGAAGGCTTTTGGATATGGCAGTGGCAGTTACGAAATTGCAGGGTTACTCCAACACATGGGCATCAATTATTTGGGCGTTGCTTATGCCGATGAAGGTGTTGAATTGCGCAAGGCGGGCATTCATATTCCTATAATGGTAATGAATACGGAAGAAGCAGGATTTGACCATATCATCAAATACAATTTAGAGCCCGAATTGTATTCCTTCAACATATTACGATCCTTTACGCAATACCTTTCTGATAAATTGATTGAATCGCATCCTGTTCACCTTAAAATTGAAACTGGCATGCATCGACTTGGATTTGAACAAGCCGAGATTGCCACCTTGTGCAGCTTTTTGCAACAACATGCTGCATTAAAAATTCAGTCTGTATTTTCACATCTTTCAGCCGGTGGAGATCCACAACACGATTCATTTACCCAACAACAGGGTATCTTATTGCAACAGGCAGCCATGGCAATTGAAAATGCCATAGGTTATCCGTTTATAAGGCACATTGCCAACACATCGGGTATTTTTCGACACCCGAATTTACAGTTAAACATGGTGCGTTTGGGAATTGGCATGTATGGAGTTGACGCCGAACCCTCGATTCATGATCTGTTGCAAAATGTTACTACCTTAAAAACAAGTATTTCTCAAATTAAAAAAGTGCCGAAGGGTGAATCGGTGGGTTACAGTCGTTCGGCATTTGCAGAAAAGGATACCATTATTGCTACTGTTCGCATAGGTTATGCAGACGGCTACCCAAGGTTGCTGAGCAACGGGAAAGGCTACATGTTGGTGAATGGAAAGCCTGCTAAAGTGATGGGTAGAATTTGCATGGATATGACCATGTTAGACATTACCGATATAACAGCAGCTGAAGAAGAGGAGGTAATTGTTTTTGGTGAAGCTTTGCCAGCATCTTTATTGGCCCAGTGGGCTGAAACCATTCCGTATGAAATTTTTACCAATATCTCACAGCGGGTACGAAGGGTCTATTTTGAAGAGTAAGCTGCCTTTTTTTGAAAATAACACTTGCTTAATTCAATCATAATTCGACTGCAACTTGTGTAAAAGTATTGAAATGCAGCTTCTTAAACGATTCAGCAGTCAACTCTCCAAGGCAAGAAAACAGTATAACCACTATAAATTAATCATCTTAGATAATTGTACGGATGCATATATACTTACAATTGCTATATACTTATCTTTGCTAATACAATTATGAAAGCAAGAAACTTAGCGTTAATCGTAGCATTGGTGGTGTTAGCCGACCAGGCATTGAAAATTTATATCAAAACAACTCTTCCGCTCAATAATTCTCGCGAAATGCTGGGGGAATCTTTTCAACTTTATTTTGTTGAAAACCCTGGCATGGCTTACGGCTGGAAGTTTGGTGGTGAATGGGGCAAAGTTGCGCTCACCGTTTTCAGGCTCATTGCCGTGGTGTTTGGAACCTGGTATCTGGGAAGCATTATAAAAAAGAAATACCATAAAGGTTTTATCATAATGGCAGGGCTTGTGTATGCTGGTGCCATTGGCAATTTAATTGATTCCTGCTTTTATGGGATGATTTTTGATAAAGGAATGTTGTACAACGCCGCTTTAAATGATTATGTGAATTATGAGGGATTGGCCAGGTTTTCTTCTACCGGTTATGCTTCGTTTCTGCACGGCAACGTGGTAGATATGTTATATTTTCCGGTAATCAGAGGAACGTTTCCAGACTGGTTTCCGGTGTGGGGAGGGGAGCCTTTCGAATTTTTCAGGCCGATATTTAACATAGCAGATGCCGCCATTACCACAGGTGTACTCAGCATTTTAGTGTTTCAACGGAGATTTTTTAAACATGCAGGAAACGAACAGCACAATACAATAGAAACGGAAACGTTGGTGAATGATACCAACCAGATTTCTTAATTCATAACAATTACAATTACAACCATGAAACGTATAACATCCTATTTCGTATTTTCAATTCTTAGTTTATTCATACTAAGCTCATGCGGAAAAGAATATAGTGTTGAGGGTGGAGGTGGTGCTTCTTCTTCGGTAGGAGCATTAAGAAAAGATGCATTTGGTGGTTGTTTGCCCATCAACGTACAAGGCGTTTATAAAGCAGATTCGGTTTTGGGTGCCGGAAACTTTGTAGAAGTGCAAGTGGTTGTTACTACGCCTGGAACTTACGTGATCAGCAGCGATACTGTGAATGGCTATTATTTCAGAGCTACTGGATTTTTTAATTTGCCAGGCACCAACACTGTTAGATTAATGGGAAAGGGTACTCCTGTAGCATTGGGAACAAATGCATTTATTGCGAGTTATGGGGGAACCGAATGCTTTTTTGAGGTTACTGTATTGGCTCGTACCCCAGGTGGTGGAGGCAGTTCCGATATCTTAGAAGCAAAAATTGATGGACTACCAGTGCAGTTTAATCAAAATCCTTCTGCTTTACTTGCCACCGTTTTAGGCCTTCAAACTTTGTCTATTACTGGAGTATCTGCAGGTGCACAAAATATAGCGCTGAGTATTACAAAAACCAATGCTAGTGCCATTACCGCAGGTACTTATACGGTGAATCAGTTTGCCACTGGTAATGTAATTAGTTGTATTTACACAGAAACTGGCACCAATATTTTTCTTGCACAAACCAATCCCACCACTGTTCAAATTCCTACTTTTACCATCATTATCACTAGCATCACTGCTACAAGAGTAATTGGTACTTTCTCTGGTCCGGTAAAAGCCAACAACGGAGCTGGGCCAGGTGTAAAAACTTTTACCCAGGGTACTTTTAATGTTCCTGTCATGTAATTTAATTCAAAGCAATTGATAAAATAAACCCGGTAAAAATCGGGTTTATTTATTAAAGGCAGTTGCATGAGGCTGCCTAGGTAAGCAAAGAGAAACGATTGTTTTAAAAGCTTGCGACTGTGTATTTCGAACTTGTATTCTTGCTGAGATAGAGGCGGTATTTTAGAATTCAGGTATACAGGTGCGTTGTTGTCATTGCCTTCAGATACTGCATTTTTGAACAATGAAAAATTGTTGTTGCGCATGTATCCAAATCCTGCGAGCAAAAGTATTGTTTATGGAAAGTAAACGCAATGTATCTAATACCAATGTGATGTATACAATATGCCAATATTTTATAAATCTTATCCCGAATGCTTTCGGGAATAAATGCCGAGGGTATTAAACAAATAGTACAATGAGGCGATAGCCGATATTGGACTATATTGTTTGTTCAATCGGTATAATGGAAGAGAAGTAATGATACAAACAGAAAAAATCATCGTTCAACGATAACTTTGAAAACTATTTCATAAAAAAGAGGCAATTTTAAATTTTAAAATTGCCTCTTTTTTATTTGACATGACCAACCATATTGGCCGGTATCACCCATTCGTCGAATTCTTTTGGGGTTACGTACCCGAGTTTCACCGCCATTTCTTTTAAGGTAGTACCTTCTTTGTGTGCCTTCTGTGCTATCTCTGCCGATTTGTAGTAGCCTATTTTGGTATTCAAAGCAGTTACCAGCATCAAAGAGTTGTCTAAGTGCTTTTTTATATTTGCTTTAATGGGTTCAATCCCAACTGCACATTTATCGTTGAAAGAAACGCAACCATCGCCTATCAATCGGGCACTATGCAAAAAGTTATAGATCATTACTGGTTTAAACACATTCAATTCAAAGTGTCCATTGCTTCCAGCAATGCTGATGGTAACATCGTTGCCCATTACTTGTGCAGCAATCATCGTTAAGGCTTCACACTGTGTAGGGTTTACTTTACCTGGCATGATGGAAGAACCTGGTTCATTATCAGGAATAAAAATTTCACCTATTCCACTTCTTGGGCCAGATGAGAGCATGCGAACATCATTGGCAATTTTCATCAAACTTACCGCCACAGTTTTCAACGCTCCATGAGCTTCAACGATTGCATCGTGAGCAGCCAACGCCTCAAATTTATTTTCGGCTGTTTTAAATGGAAGCTTGGTAAGCTTCGCAATATGTTTTGCCACATTCACGTCGTATTTTGGAGGCGTGTTGATGCCAGTTCCAACCGCTGTACCACCCAAGGCTAATTCACTTAAATGTGCCAATGTATTTTTGATGGCTTTAAGGCCATGGTCTAATTGAGACACATAACCGCTAAACTCTTGTCCCAGCGTAAGTGGTGTTGCATCCATAAAATGCGTTCTTCCAATTTTAACCACTTTTTTATATGCCTTTGCTTTTTTATATAAAGTGTTTCTCAGTTTGGTAATACCAGGGATGGTGGTTTCAAGCAGAATTTTATAAGCAGCAATGTGCATGGCCGTTGGGAAAGTATCATTGCTACTTTGCGATTTGTTTACATCATCATTGGGATGCAGGTATTTTTCTTTGTCGCTTAATTTACCTCCATTTAATACGTGACCACGATAAGCAATTACTTCATTCACGTTCATATTGCTCTGTGTGCCACTGCCTGTTTGCCACACTACTAATGGGAAAAAATCATCTAACTTTCCTTCTAAAATTTCTTTGGATACCTTACCTATCAAATCGGCCTTCTTTTTTGTTAGTACACCTGCTTCCTGATTGGTTAGCGCAGCAGCATGTTTTAAATACGCAAATGCCTTGATAATTTCTTTCGGCATTTTGTTGATGTCTTGTGCTATTTTAAAATTATCAATGCTGCGTTGTGTTTGCGCACCGTAATAAGCATTTACAGGTACTTGTACCTCGCCCATGGTGTCTTTTTCTATTCTAAATTCCATTGCTTTTATTTTTTGCGAAGTTAAAACATTTAAAAAAGTTGTCTGTAATTTATTCATGCTTTTAAAAAGCAATCTTCCATACATGAATCATTATTTACCTATAAAAACGGCTTTTCTTTTTTCTAAAAATGCAGTTGTGCCTTCCTTCATGTCTTCTGTAACAAAACAATCTCCAAAAGCAGCTATTTCTTTATCGTAACCGTTGCTGCTTCCATCATTCACTGCAGCCGTGTTGATACAGTCGATTATTTTTCCAATGGCGAAGGGTGCTTTGCTATGTATGATTTGTAAAATATTTTTTGTTCTTTCCAATAAACTTTCTGGTGTAGTTACATGGTTTACCAAACCTATTTGTAAGGCTTCCGTGGCATCTGCCAAATGCGCCGTCATTTGCAACTCCATACTTTTGCCCTTTCCTACTAACTGCGTTAATCTTTGCGTGCCCCCGTATCCAGGTATCAGTCCAAGGTTTACTTCCGGCTGACCAAACTTTGCATTTTCACTGCAAAGTCTGAAATGGCAAGCCATGGCTAGTTCGCATCCCCCACCCAGTGCGAAACCATTCACTGCAGCCACTACTGGTTTTGGACTATTTTCTATTTTGAAAAAAACATCCTGTCCTCTTTTAGCCAATGCCATGGCGGCTTCTTTGCTAAGCCCTGCAAATTCAGTAATGTCTGCACCCGCTACAAAAGCTTTTGGTCCGGCACCAGTAATGATGGCTGATTTAATGGAAGGGTTGCCTATTACTTCATCCATGGCTTTATCCAAATCACTAAACACATCTTTGTTGAGTGCGTTTAACTTATCGGGTCTATTGATGGTGATGATACAAATTTGATCTTCTATAGCCGTAGTGATGCTCGTATAAACCATGATAATTTTTTTATTCGAAGATAATACTTTTGATATCTTTAAACCATGACCTTCTTAACTGGCATCACATACATGGGTATAGTTGTTTTTGCACTAACGGGTGCCTTCAAAGCACGTACCTATAAAATGGATGTGTTTGGTGGATTGGTGGTGGCTTTTGTAACTGCCTATGGCGGAGGAACTTTAAGAGATCTGTTGATTGGCATCCGTCCTGTTAATTGGATCAATGATAACATTGCATTGGTATTGGTGATTGCCGGAACTGGCTTTACTTTTTTATTAAAGGAGAATGTTCACAAATTCAGGAGAACCATTTTTTTTACCGATGCTGCAGGCTTGGGATTGTTTACAGCTGCTGGTATAGAAGTTGCGATGCGTCATGGATTAAACGATGTATATGCATTGGTGATGGGAGTAATCACTGCTACTTTTGGAGGATTAATTGCAGATGTGTTTTGTAATGCGGTGCCAAATTTATTCAAGAAGGGAGAATTATATGCCACGGCATGTGCTTTGGGTGGGTTGCTTTATATACTGCTAAAACATGCAGGTTTAAATACCAATATTAATCTGGCTATTTGTGTATTGTTTATAATAACTCTTCGCATCTATTCTAAACGAAAGCGTTTAACCCTACCCGAGATCTAAAAATTCCTGTGTTCTTTTACCCAATCTTTGATGTATGCAGCAATCTCAGCAGTGGTGGTTCCAGGGGCAAATAGTTTTCCGGTCCCCATTTCATTCAACACTTTCATATCATCATTCGGAATGATACCACCTCCAGTAAGCAATACATCGTGCATGTTTTTTTCTTTTAGCAAATCCATGATCTTTGGAAATACGGTCATGTGTGCACCACTTAAAATACTTACACCAATAGCGTCAACATCTTCCTGTAAAGCCGCATTTACCACCATTTCGGGTGTTTGGCGGAGGCCGGTATAAATGACTTCCATACCCGCATCTCTCAATGCCGTGGCAATTATTTTTGCACCTCTATCATGACCATCTAGGCCAACTTTTGCTACTAACACTCTTATGGGTCTGCTCATGGTTTATGCGTTGATGTCGGTTAATGCCTTGTTGATTCTTTGTATGGTAGCGTCTTTCCCTATCATACTCGCAATGTCAAATACGCCAGGGCCAAATTTACCGCCTACCAACATGATGCGCATGGGTAATTGCAATTCTCCTGGCTTGATGGCTTTGGCAGTTGCCAATGCTTTAAAGCTATTTTCGATGGCATGGGTGCTCCACTCAGTGAGCGATGCCAGATTTATACAAAACGCTTCAAAAAAGGCAGCTTTTTCTTCATTCCATTTTGGCAATATAGATGTGGTGTCTATCTGTTGCGGTGCTTCGAAAAAATAGCCGGCTTGTTCATGGAAGTCGGTGAGTAACACACAACGGTCTTTTACCAGTTCCAACACTTTCTCAAAATAAACTTCATCTGAAATGGGTATATTTTTTTCCGTTAATATTTTTTGTACGATTGTTGCGTACGCTTTTGTAGGTAATTGTTTTATCCATTCCTGGTTGAACCACTTTGCTTTTTCGAAATCGAATTTTGCTCCAGATTTATGAACCCTGTCTATAGAAAAACGATCAATCAATTCTTCCATCGAGAAAATTTCTTTTTCAGTGCCATCGTTCCAACCCAATACTGCCAGGAGGTTGATGAATGCTTCCCGTAAAAATCCTTTTTCTTTGAATCCTTCTGTAAGTTCATTGTTTGTCGGATCGGTCCAGTTCATCGCAAAAACAGGGAAACCATATTTGGCACCATCTCTTTTGCTCAGCTTTCCACTAGGTCCCAAAATGAGTGGTAGATGCGCCCATTGGGGCATTTCATCCAATCCAAATAAATACTTCCACAATAAAATATGAACTGGTGCGCTACTTAACCATTCTTCTCCTCTAAAGGCATGGGTAATTTTCATGAGGTAGTCGTCTACTACTACCGCCAGGTGATAGGTGGGCATCCCATCTGCTTTCAGCAATACCTTGTCATCTACAAGGCCAGCTTCAAAACTGACCAAACCATGAATCATGTCGTTGAAACTGATGATGTCATTTTCTGGCATTTTGATGCGAATTACATGGCGAACACCCTCATCAAGTAGAGCTTGCGTTTCCTCACGGGTAAGGTTGAGCGAATTCCTCATTTTCATGCGCACAAGGCGGTCGTATTGTGGCGAAGGGTTGGTATCAGATTTATAGGTGGCCCTCATTTCTTCCAATGCTTCGGGAGTATCAAATGCATAATAAGCGTATCCTTTTTCAATTAGTTCTTCTGCATATTTTTTATAAGATGCTTTTCTTTCGCTTTGTCTGTATGGGCCGTATTCACCAGCTTGTTGCGGGCTTTCATCAGGCAGCATGCCACACCAAGCCAAACAATCAAAAATATATTGTTCTGCACCTTCAACAAACCTGGTTTGATCGGTGTCTTCTATTCTGAGTATAAAATCTCCGCCATTTTTTTTGGCAAACAGGTAGTTGTATAATACCGTTCTAACACCCCCCAAATGTAACCCTCCTGTAGGGCTAGGTGCAAAACGTACTCTCACTTTTTTTTGTAGCATAGTTGATGATTTCCGGTTGCAAAGATATGTTTAGGAATGCTTTTTAGTGGCAACCTGCATAAAAAAGCCGCTACAATTTGTAGCGGCTCACAAAATGAGAAAATCCAACTATGGTAAAAGGATGGTTCTTGGTGGGCGTCCATCGATAGATATCGTTGCAACCCTGTCGCAATCTCCATTGCCATAATCCAATATAGCAAAATGATTGGGGCCTTCAAAACGAATGCGACCGCTATCAATGTTGGCACAGGATACTTTTTTCTGCAATGGCGAAATAATTTCTGCAGTTCTTGTTGCGCCTGCTGGGTTGGTAACACTTGAGTTTCCTCTGATAGAAAAAACATCATCTAATCTTTGAGGGGTGCCTACACCAGCTGTTTGTGTAACAACTTTAACCGATTCGTGTAACCAGAATCTTCCGTTTGGAGCGGTAATTTTTCCGCCTTCAACGGTTCTGCGCCATCTTCTTATTCCTGGTTCGCTAGTGTTGGTCCAAGTATGTACGCCTTCTCTTTTAAAACGATTTACATAATAATTTTCGAAGGTCATTACCGATGTGCTACCTGGTCTGCGCAATGTATCAGAAATAACAACCTTCACTACACCGCTTCTTCTAATGCCTCTTGGGCTTACGCAGGTAGAATCAAAAGTCATGCGAATGGTTTTAGGAAAACCGATGGCTGGTGTAATGGTTACGGTTGCACAGGGTAAAAAATTGTCTGGTTCAATGGGGCCAGGAGCAAAATTGCCGAGAATGCCTTTGTCTTCTGCTGATTCCATTAAAATATCATTGTCGTCTTCAGCCATAAATTCTGCAGTGGACTGGTCTGCCGTCAATTCAAAAGTAGTTTCGATGGCTGGTTCTGTTACTACTTCGGTGTTTTCCTTTTTACAAGCCGTAAAAAGCAAACCAGAAAGCAGGATACTTGCTAAAAGCTGTTTTGTAGGTTTCATGATTTTTAATTTTTTGTTTCGTTAATCTATGACGATTGGTAATTAAGAACGTTTAATCGGTGAAAAAAATTATTTTGTGCCATGATTAAGTTGGTAACAATTCCGCATTGGGTTCAAAAAATGTATAAAAATCGAATTTGGGAGGTAGAAACCGAGGAAAAACAGCTTTTTCTTACTTTTGATGACGGACCTCATCCATCTCACAGTCTATTTGTATTAGATGAATTGAAAAAATACAACGCAAAAGCTACTTTTTTTTGCATTGGTAAAAATGTAGCGGCATATCCCGATGTGTACAAAAGAATGATAGAAGATGGGCATAAAGTAGGAAACCATACGCAAGACCATTTAAATGCATGGAAAACGCCCAACGATGTTTATTTAGAGAATGTAACTGAGGCAAGAAATTTCATTCACAGTAATTTATTCAGACCTCCATACGGGAAAATCAACTCATTTTTGGTAAAACAACTAACCAGTCTTTATCAAATTAAAACAGTGATGTGGTCTGTGCTGAGTTACGATTTCGATCAAAGCATATCATCGGAACGTTGTTTACAAAATGTATTGTTGAACAGCAAGGCTGGAAGTGTGATTGTTTTTCATGACAGTGAAAAAGCCAGTGCACATATGCGTTATGCTTTGCCAAAAGTGCTTTCATTTTTTGCAGAAAAAGGATTTTCTTTTGAACGACTTGAAGGTTGATGTGCTATAAAAAAAGTGGGCCTGGGTAGAAACCCTGGCCCGTTTTTAATCCGTACCCTATGAAAACTTTTGACAAGATACAATTACTATTTTTAAACTACAAAATTTTTTTTAGTCTTTTTTTAACCTTTGCTTAAGCTTCTATTATGATAGATACACACACACATTTATACGTTGAGGCGTTTGAGAATGACATAGACGCAGTCATGCAAAGGGCAAAAGCGGCGGGTTTGCAAAAAATGTATTTGCCAGCCATTGATAGCAACACCCATGAAGCAATGATGGCAATTGAAGAGCGTTTCAAAGGAGTATGTTTCGCTATGATTGGTATTCATCCCTGTTCAGTGAAGGCAGATTATAAAAATGAATTGGCCATAGTTGAAGGATTATTAGCCCAGCGAAGCTTTGCAGCCATTGGCGAAACAGGATTGGATTTTTATTGGGATACTAGTTTTGTAGAAGAACAATACCTCGCACTAGATCAGCAAATAAAATGGGCATTGCAGTATGATCTGCCGTTGGTGTTGCATACCCGTAATGCCATACCAGAAACCATCGAAGTAATACAACGGTATAAAAACAGTTCACTCAAAGGAATTTTTCACTGTTTTAGCGGTACGTTAGAAGAGGCTCGTGCAATTATTGATTGCCATTTTTTATTGGGAATAGGAGGGGTGGTTACTTACAAAAAATCAGGACTTGATTTGGTGCTTCCTGAAATTGCATTGGAGCATATTGTGATGGAAACAGACGCGCCCTATTTGTCGCCGGAACCATTTAGAGGCAAAAGAAATGAGTGCAGTTATTTAACATTCATTGCACAAAAAATTGCAGCGATTAAAGGGCTAGCAGTTGAAGTTGTTGTGAAACAAACCTCGCTGAATGCAGCAAGAATGTTCGGATTGGGTTAAATGCGGAGACGGCGAGATTCGAACTCGCGATACAGTTTCCCGTATACACACTTTCCAGGCGTGCTCCTTCAACCACTCGGACACGTCTCCAAAAAATTTATGTTATATGAACTTGATTAATAATTGGGCTGCAAATGTAAGGCCTATTGTTGGCTTATTAAAATCATTCTAAGATCTTTTCCATTTGCATGCTCCTCGATCCCTTGATGAGCACCAACGCATTTACTGGAGCATTTTCTACATACCATTCTCTTGCTTCAGCCACTTGCTGAAAGTGAAGTATTTCTTTTGGTAAATTGCTGTAATCCTTGCCCACCAGCAATACTTTGTACCAGCTGTAAGATTGTATCAATGCTACTATATCCTTGTGCTCCTGTATACTTTCTGTTCCCAATTCCATCATGCCACCCAGCATCAATATTTTTTTATCACCTTCCATTTTTGCAAAATTGATAATGGCTGCTTTCATGCTCGTAGGGTTGGCATTGTATGCATCCAACACAATTTGGTTACTGCCTCTTTTCAGTAGTTGCGACCTGCTGTTGCTGGGAGTGTAATTTTCCAGCGCCGATCTAATATCTTCATCGCTCACGCCAAAATGTTTACCAATGCATGCTGCTGTGAGTAGGTTAGGTAAATTGTATCCACCCACCAATTGAGTTTTAACGGCAAACAAGTTAATGGCACCAGTAAAATTCACTTCAACATAATGTTGATCGTGTATTACTTTTCCTGTAACAAATCCTGTGTTGGTTCCGTATTCAACCATGGTTGGTATACCCGCACTCATTTGTTGCAGATAATCAAGATCGTTGTTTATAAAAGCAGTTCCAGCATTATTTCTAAGGAAACTGAACAATTCCCCCTTTCCTTTTTTTACGCCTTCTTCTCCTCCAAAACCTTCTAAGTGTGCTTTGCCACAATTGGTGATGACGCCGTGTGTGGGTAAGGTATAGGCACAGTAGCTTTCAATTTCTTTCTGATGGTTGGCACCCATTTCTATCACGACCATTTGGGCATCTTTTCCAATACTGAGTAAGGTGAGCGGCACGCCAATATGATTGTTGAGGTTGCCTACAGTAGTGTAGGTTTTGTAAGTGGTGGCAAGTACTGCACTCACCAATTCTTTGGTGGTGGTTTTACCATTGCTGCCTGTGATGGCAATAAATGGGATATTAAACTGTTTGCGGTGTTGCAATGCCAGCTGCTGCAAGGTGTCTAAACTGTTTTCTACCAAAATGATCCGGTCATTTTTATCTTCATTCCATTCCTCACAAATGCAATACGATGCTCCTTTTTGAAGCGCTTCTAATGCATAGTCATTCCCATTAAAGTTGGGACCTTTGAGTGCCACGAAAATAGAACCTGGTACAATTTTCCTGGTATCTGTTACCACATTTGGGTGTTGTTGGTAAATGGCATAAAGCTCAATCATGTTCATGTTTCAAAAATAGTATATCATCAGATGATGTGCATAAAAAAACCTCCCAGCGGGAGGTTTTTTTATGCAATGGTGTGAATTATTTTTTTCTGGTATTTTGTTTTCTAGTACCGAAGGTGTTACCTTCTTTAAAACCTGGACCTTCTGGCGGTCCGAGATAGGTTTGTGCGCAACGGAAACCAACGGTGCTGGCGCCTTGGTCTTCTTCCATGAAACGACGTGTACCCGGAGATAACCAATATACTCTATCATTCCAGCTACCGCCTTTGATTACTCTTGAACGATCGCTGATTAAGGAGGTTTCACCGTAGCCATAAAAAACCTGACTGGCAGTATCACCGTCTAAATAGTTGATGACATTGTTCTTTTGATAGTTGGTACGATTTTTCACTTCTTCATCAGAAATATCTGATTTCTTCAAACGACCCATGCTGTCTCTTTCGTATTCGCCAGAACTATTCTTATAAAATTTTTGAAATTTGTTACCACGGAAGTAGTTAAAATCTTGTGCGTCAGAAGAAGACATTGGTCGGTAAACATCACCTACCCACTCACTTACGTTACCGCTCATGTTGTACAATCCGAAAGCATTTGGATAAAAAGCCTTAACAGGCCCAGGTATGGCAGCACGATCATTCAAACCACCTGCGATACCCATGTTATCGCCACTTCCGCGTTTGAAATTGGCTAGGAATTTACCCTGCCAGCTACCTCTGCGGTTGTCTCTTAAACCATTGGGATTGTTACTCCAGGAATATATTTGTTGATTTAAACGTAATTCCTCACCAGACTTACTTTCTTTTTTACGCGGATTTGGATTTTGATCTAACAAACCATATGCTGCATATTCCCATTCAGCTTCGGTAGGTAGGCGGTAACTCATGTTGAGTACACCATCTTCCATATTAACGATGCCTCTTGGTTTACCATTGATATCTTTCAAATCAGAATTTTTAGGTTTGCCCCTGCTCTGTATCATATCAGGATTCAACAAATAGGTATCGGTATTGAAAGATCCATCAGCTCCACCACCTTTCATTTCTCTTTTAACCGCATCTTTTTTGAGATACCCTTTTTCCATCAGTTTCAGTTCGTTTACACGATCAGATCTCCATATACAGAAATCATAAGCTTGTTGCCATTTTACTCCAACTACCGGATAGTAGTTGTAGGATGGATAACGGAAATAGTATTCTACATACGGTTCGTTGTAAGCCAATTCTTCTCTCCAAACCAATGTATCAGGCAGCGCCTTGTAAGTGATGTTGGTATCTCCACTAAAGGTGTTGTCTAACCAAAAAAGGTATTCGCGGTAATGAACGTTGGCTATTTCTGTTTCATCAATAAAGAATGAAGGAACCGTTACCCTGCGCGGAACGTTGTTCCAATCGCCCATCACATCCTCATCTTTAGCACCCATCACAAAGGAACCGCCTTGTACAAATACAAGACCTGGACCAGCTTTTGGATATTTGACTTTTGCCACATGGAAATTGCCCATGTTTTTGTCTTCGTAGTTCCAGCCTGTTACGTCAGACTTGGATTTTTTCTTTCCAAAAAGTCCACCGTTTTTACAGGAGGTTAAAGTAAGGGCAGCCATAGCTACCAACATCAGATTTTTTCCTGAGATTAATTTTTGCATGTGCATTCGTTTAGCAAATGATTTAACGAAAGGTTCTCTTTAATATTGTATTGGGGTTATAAGAACGTGCAATATAAGCACTTTGCTTCAAAATTTTGGAGGATGGGAATAAATTGGCCTACATTTTTATGAATTGGAGGGCATACGGTGATTTGGTAAATATTTACCCATCTCCAAAAACTGATTTTTATAATTTACCAGGTTTTAAAAAATATTTTTTTTGTTCCAGCATTTCTTTCACATATTTGTGTTTCAAGCGACAAGAAATTTTAAAATTTTTTGGTGTTCGAAAAAAATTGATATACTTTACGCATCAATTTGAGAGTTAATTTTAACATTTTTTTAAAAATCGGATGTTTGTATAAGTAATTAGCATATTTTTACAGACGCGATAAAATCATTAAATCAACGCTTATAGAGGTAAGTCTACCTAACCAAGACAAACAAAACGCATGAAAAAAGCAACTTTGAAACTAACTGCCTTAGTTATGTTACTGGCAGGTGCATCATCTAACGCCGTGGCTCAATCATCAGTGAACGATATCAGTGTAGTTACTACGGCTGTTCCATTTTTAAGAATTTCTCCAGACGCCCGTAGTGGTGGTATGGGCGATGTAGGTATTGCTACTTCAGCAGACGCCTATTCTGGTTTCTGGAATTTAGGTAAAATACCTTTTGCCAAGCAAAGAACAAATGTTGGTGTAACATATACTCCATGGTTAAGCGATTTAGGTTTAAACGATGTTTATCTCGCCACATTGGGTGGATACCATCAATTGGATGAAAACCAGGCACTTTCTTTTGGTTTCAGGTATTTCAGCCTAGGTAGCATTCAGTTTACCGATGCAAATGGTAACCAATTGAATAACTTTCGTCCGAGAGAATTCTCAATAGACGCTGGTTACTCAAGAAAATTATCTGATAAATCGGGTTTGGGTATCGCTATTCGTTACATCAGTTCTGATCTTGCAGGTGGAAACGTAAATGGTGTTACTTACAAGAAAGGAACCTCTGTAGCTGGTGATCTTCACTATTATCACAATGGACAAAAAGAGAACGGTGGTGGATTTAGCTGGGGTGCTACCTTGAGCAACCTTGGTTCTAAAATCTCTTATACTGATGATGAAAATCAACAAGATTTCATTCCTGCTAACTTAGGTATCGGTGGTGCTTATACCAAAGTATTTGATGCAGACAACAAAATAACTTTCGCATTAGACTTTAACAAATTGTTGGTACCAACCCCTCCAAGTGTTTCTGACAGTGCAGGCTTGGCTGACTATCGCAACGAAGGCGTTGTGAGCAGCTGGTTCAAATCATTTGGAGATGCTCCTGGTGGTGGTGGCGAAGAAATGCGCGAAGTAACTGCTTCTCTTGGTGCTGAATATACTTATAAAGAGCAATTTTCTTTTAGAGCTGGCTATTTCTACGAGCATCCTGAAAAAGGAAACCGTAAGTACTTCACAGTAGGTGCTGGTTTAAACTACAACATGTTTGGATTCAACTTCTCTTACCTGTTGCCATCTGGCACTGGTATCAATCGTAACCCACTTTCTAACACTTTGCGTTTCTCAGTAGCATTGAACCTAGATAACAAATAATTGATATAATTTTTCTTGAAAAGCGTCTCCCAAAAGAGACGCTTTTTTTATACAAATGTTTTACAGAACTTTACCTAAAATGGCAATGCAATTAAGAATTGGTTACGGGATAGACTTTCATCAACTCGAAGAAGGCAGAGACTTGTGGTTGGGTGGTGTTAAAATACCACATACAAAAGGTAGCGTAGGGCACAGCGATGCAGATGTTTTGTTGCATGCTATTTGTGATGCCATGTTGGGTGCTTTGGCATTGGGAGACATAGGCCAGCATTTTCCCAACAACGACAAAACCTACCTCAATATTGATAGCAAAATTTTATTGCAAAAATGCTATGAATTAATAAACGATAGAGGCTACGCGTTGGTAAATATTGATAGCACCATCTGCCTCGAAGAACCCAAAATCATGTGTTTTGCGCCTGCCATGAAAGCAGCGATAGCCCAAATTTTACATATCACCCCAGAGGATGTTTCTATCAAAGCAACCACTACAGAAACCATGGGATTTGCTGGGCGAGGAGAGGGGCTATTTGCACATGCAACATTGTTGCTGATTAAAAAAGAAACCTTGTAATGAGATATACCATTCCAGCCTTTTTTCTTTTGTGTTTCTTTTTTCTGCTGCTGTCATCGGTATACGCTCAAAAACAGACCTACAACTGGTATTTTGGAAAAGGAGTGGGGTTGAATTTTAATCAAAATCCACCTCAAGTGCTCTACAACGGTGCGGTAAATGCGGTAGAAGGTAACGCCAGTATTTCTGATGCCAATGGGCAACTTCTTTTTTATACCAATGGTATCAGTGTTGTAAACAGGGAGCACAATATCATGCTAAATGGACAAGCCATTCAAGGCGATTTGAGCAGTACCAACAATACCGTTATTGCACCCATACCCGGTAACGATAGCTTGTATTATTTATTTACAATTGGCTCAACCGGTCAATCACTGAAGGGCTTCAGATACAGTGTCATCAATATGGCCGGCGATCAGGGAAGAGGAATGGTGACACAAAAAAATGTATTGGTAGATGATGAGAGCTACGAAAAACTAGCAGCCGTTAGACATTGCAACAGAAGAGATGTTTGGATCACCATTAAAAAGTGGAATACAGATCAGTATTATACTTACTTGCTTACGTCAGCTGGTTTTGACGCCAATCCTAGGGTGAGTAGTACGGGGTTACTCATTGGAGGTTACGACAACAATGCTTTGGGGACTATTAAATTTTCATCGGATGGTTCAAAAATGATTGCCTTACATTCTTTCGAAAATGACTTGGCAGAACTTATGGATTTTGACAATACAACCGGGCTTTTATCTAACCCAGTTCGGTTTAAACCGAATATAGTTCCAATAGGCACAGCGTTTACGGGCGTATATGGCGCTGCCTTTTCGCCCAACAACCAATTGCTGTACATCAGCGCTAAAAAAAGTGCCACCGAATTGAGTGTCGTTTACCAATTTGATATTACCACAATGACTGAACCCGCTATCATGAATAGCAGACGGGTCATTGCCTCTCATGATAAATGGCCGGCAGGTGCTTTGCAAACTGGGCCAGATGGTAAAATTTATTTCTCCATGTGGGAAGACACTGCATTGTCTGTCATTAACAATCCCAATATTCCTGGCACAGCTTGTAACTATGTGTACAATGCGCTGCGATTTACTTCTACAGGAGACCCCATACAATTTGGATTACCCAATTTTATAGCCAGCGATTTAGACAGCAACTTTACCCCTTTCGATTTTTCTCATCAAGGCAACTGCAGCAGTTTTGATGTTCAATTCACGATGAATAAAACAATCGGGCTCGATTCTGTTCAGTGGAATTTTGGCGATGGCTTTACTTCATCTGTTGTTAACCCATTGCATACCTATGCCAACGCAGGTAACTACCAAGTGTCGTCGCGCGTTTATAAAAACGATTGTGGTGCAACGTCTGAAGTGATCACACATACCGTGAATGTGGCATTGTTCAACCTTGGTAATTTTTTACCTGCCGATACAGGCTTCTGTATTATTCCCAACTACCGCATACAACCTACTATAACAGGCTCTAATTATTTGTGGAGTACTGGAGAAAAATCTCCTCATATAACCGTAAACCGGTCAGGACTGTATTGGCTCGACATCACTTACAATGGATGTGTGTTTAGAGACAGCATTCAAATCAATCAAAAGCCGGCAACGAGTGTTTCGATTGGAGATGATGTATTGGTTTGTTTAAATAAACCATCATTGCTTTCCGCTAATACTACGGCCACTGCTTTTTTATGGAGCACAGGTTCCACCAGCCCTTCTATTGAAGTAAATACACCGGGTACATATTGGGTAAGGGTTACCAATACAGCAGGTTGCATGGCATCAGACAGTTTGATAAGTATTTGGGATGATTGTGAGTCGTTTATTCCCTCTGCTTTTTCACCCAACGGAGATGGATTGAATGATTACTTTGGACTAACCAATGGAATGAACTCGACCATTTATAGTTTTTATATTTACAACCGTTACGGACAATTGGTATTTACTACCAAAGACTCTTTTGAAAAATGGGACGGAAGTGTAAAAGGGAAACCTGGGCCAACAGGCGCTTATGTTTGGATGATGACCTACAAAAACAAAGCTGGATTTATACAAACAGACAAGGGAACATTAATGCTGATTCGATAATTTTTAAATACCTATACACATGAATGAAGTACTAACTGTTAAAGTCATCAACCAATCAAACAATGTTTTACCAGCTTATGCAACAGAAGGTTCTTCTGGAATGGATCTGCGAGCAAACCTGCCCACACCCATCACATTACAACCGCTTCAAAGATTGTTGATTCCTACCGGCCTGTTTATTGAAATGCCTTTGGGCATAGAAGCACAGGTAAGACCAAGAAGTGGATTGGCTGTAAAGCAAGGGCTCACCTGTTTGAATTCTCCTGGTACAGTAGACAGTGACTATAGAGGTGAGATCAAAGTATTGCTTATTAATTTAAGCAATGAACCACAACCAATATTACACGGCGATCGCATAGCACAAATGGTGTTCGTTAAAGTTGAAGTGGCCAGCCTTTTATTGGTACAAGAATTGACTGATACCGTGAGAGCCGCCGGAGGTTTTGGTCATACCGGTGTTCAGTAATACCTTTGTTACACATGAGAATATTTTATTTGTTTTTTTTATTGGCTGTTCAGTGGGCAATGATTGGCTGCAAGGCTACCAAACAACACATTGGCACTACCATTGCACCCCGTGATTCCAACACCGTTGTTGTGGGAACAAGCCCAGATGTAGTTTCAAAAGATTCTATCGAATTTATGAACAATATCTTTGCTAAATTGGATAGTAATTATATCAACTTCAAAACCTTTAATTCGAAAGTAAAAGTAGAAGTAGAAAATGCAAAGGGTAAACAACCAGATATTACTGCTACGCTTAGGATGGTGAAAGACAGTGCTATTTGGATTTCGCTCACTGCCACTTTCTTAAACGTTGAAGTGTACAGAGTGTTTATCACCAAAGACAGTGTGGTATTGTTGAACAAGCAAGACAAAGAAGTGCAATATCGTTCGCTCGATTACCTGCAGGAAGTAACAGAAATACCCTTCGATTTTAAAACCTTGCAGGATATGATCATCGGAAATCCAGTATTTTTTGAAGCGAAAAACGCGAGCTTCAGAAAAACAGATCAATACCTATTGGGTTCATCATGGGGAGTTGATTTTAAAAATTTACTGACTTTAACGTTGGATAATTATTTGTTGAAACACAGTAAACTTGATGATGTAAACATCAATCGAAACAGAACTGCCAGCATCACTTACGATGAATACGATAAAAACTTTGCTACCAAAAGGCAGATCATTATTTCTGAAAAGAATAAAATAGACATTCGATTAAACTTTAAACAATTTGAGTTTAACAAAGAATTATCAGTGTCGTTTTCAGTTCCAAAAAATTATAAAAAGAAATAATCGTTACTTTTAAATAAATACCACGCATTACAGCATGGGTAATCCTGTTTTATATATCCCATTAAAAATTCTTCATGCTTAAACTACTTTTTATAACGTTCGTATTATTGATGCTTACATTGATGAGCACAGCACAATCACGTGAAGAACTGGAAAGACAAAGAGCACAACTTCGAAAAGAAATTGAAGAAACTGAAAAGCAATTAAACAATAACAAGGTTAAAACCAAAGAGGGTTTGCTTCAATGGAAATTGATCAGCAATAAAGTAAATCTTCAAGATAAAGTGGTTGATAACATCAGCAAAGACCTGCGGTTGTTGGATAACAATATTTACAGTATTCAACGCGACATTAATCGGTACAATAAACTGTTGGATACACTCAAAGAAGAATATTCCAAAAGTATGGTGTATGCCTACAAAAACAGAGGCAATTACGATTTTCTGAATTTCATTTTTTCTGCTTCCAGTTTTAATGATGCTATTAAAAGAGTGGCTTATTTAAAGAGCTACCGCAATTACCAGGAAATACAGGGACAAAATATTATTCGTACTCAAGAGCTTCGTCAGAAAAGAATTGTAGACCTTGGCGGAAGTAAAAAAGAAAAAAGTTCCACCTTAGAGACAAAGGCGC
>JBIIPY010000136.1:0-4931 GCA_044342365.1 Ferruginibacter sp.
TCGCCTCATTGTACTATTTGTTTGAAATCATCGGCATATACTCCCGAAAGCATTCGGGATAAGATTTATAAAATATTGGCATATTATATAAATCACATTGGTATAACTGCAATCAATCTTCCATTACCCGATTTTTTTGATCCCTTACTGAAGAGGGCGTTGCCTTTGTTTTTGATACTGCCATTGCCCGACACGAATCCTTCTAAAAAAACAGTAGCGAAAACGATGCTGTTGCCATTGCCCCTGTTTGTCACTATTACGTTGTTGGCAGATAGCGCTGCAAGATTCACATTTCCATTGCCAGCATTTGTAATCCTCAGACTGTTTGTAACACCGCTGCCCACTACGCTGCCATTGCCTCCATTGCTCAGGTTTGTAAATGACGAGTTGATACCTGTGATATATAGTATGCTGTTTCCCTCATGTTTTACATGGGTTAAATTTGGCAGGGTAATTTTAACCTTGATGTTAGTGTTTTCTATGTATTTGCGGTTGTTTTCATTTTTAACCAGCTTCACGGTGAGTGCATTAGCGTTTTTATTGACTGTTACTTGCAGCAAGGGCTCCAGGTTATCATCGATGCTTACCTCGATGCTCCAACTATTTCCTATGGCCACATCTATGCGACCATCCAAATCTTGAAAACGCAGTTGGTTGAATTGTTGAAATTCAAAAGTTCGTTTCACCACATTACCAGAGCCTTTTAACTGTGCAAAACCTGCGGTAGCCAATAGACTGAATAAAATACTTGATAGGATTGTTTTCATTTTTTTGAGTTTTAGTTTTACCAAATTTGACCCTTAAACCTGGTAAGGCAGTCTCAAATAATGTTGCGTGCGTCTCAAAACATCTTTTGATGCGAATGTTTTTGAGACATGAGTAATTGGCTATTACAATGCAACTGGATAATTATTTTTTGCAGAAAAATAGGGTAGTTAAGCTGGTTGATAATGAAATGAGCAGGGAAGCCCCGTTTAAACAGGAAATATCGTTACACTTTGATGTAGATGCTATAAATTTTCAAAACGAGTGCGGTGCTGTTATAGTGCCACCGCTCCGCACTCATCAACGAGGCTGCAATAAGCTGTGTTTTTAAAGGTTTCATTTTAACCCAGATTTTGCAGTTGAAATTCTATTACGAAGCTAAAACCCTTCACAGCTAAGACTTTCAGAACATTTTTAGACCTCAAAATAGTTCACTATTCCTTCGCCCTAAAAATAACCTGAAACCCATATCTGTATTGTCTTTTAGCCTCTCATTACGAATCCAACTGCAAAATCCGGGTTTAAAAATACCCTTTTTCCGGGTGGTAAGCAATTGCTTTTACAGGGTTATCTGTACATCAGTAAATATACAAGGACCGTTTGCAGCAAACCGATGAGTGTTCCCAACAGGGTGGCTACAATTTTAAACCAACGAAAGTAGTGATCAGCAAACCGATGCAAGTTGGCTTCCAGTTGTGGAGCCGATAGCTGACTGATATGATCAGCAATACCTTGTTCTATTTTATTGCTTTGCAGTAGCATCGTACCATATTGTTGCAACATGTTGGGCAAAATGGTTTCTACTTCCTGCAAAAAAGTATTTTTAAATTTTTGCAATGTTTTTTCACCCATGAATTTATACAGCAAGGGGAAAGCTTCGCTCAATTTTTCGTTTAAAAAAAGATCTACATGCGCTTCAATAGCCGGAGCCATTTGTTGAAGCAACTTGGGATTATCCAACACTTGTTGTAACAACTTTTCAGACAAAAATTCCTGCCGAATTGCTGCAGCAATAAGATGGCTTTGGTTATTTAGAATAAAGGGAACAATACCTTGTACGGTAAAACCTGTTATTTTTTTGGGGGAATAAGGTTTGAATAGGATTTTGATAAATACATGTGCAATACACCATCCACCTAAAGCACTCAACAAAACAAGTAAAAAGGCCAGTGTAATGAACATTTTTTCCAATAGCTTCCAAAAATAAGAAAAAAGGCTTTAAAATTTCAAATGTAATTTTGTAGGCGTAAAGATTTTATCTATTTTTGCCGTCCAATAAATCAAACGGTAGTCGTAGCTCAGTTGGTTAGAGCATCAGATTGTGATTCTGAGGGTCGGGGGTTCGAGCCCCCTCGATTACCCCACAATTAAAGGAGTTCCATTTGGAACTCCTTTCTATTTCGACTATGCGGTATTAAAACTCTACAATAAACCCAATTGTTGGCGTAAACTGTGCCTCATCATTTTTTAGCAAAATCGGTATAGCGTTGCTTCCATCTGCTTTAATGGGTCTGCCATCAGTGGTGGCAAAAGCACTGTTGTCTGCAGTTCTTGTAAAAGTGTAAGAAGGTACTGCGACGGTTTTGGCAGCATACCAATTGGTGATATCTAAAAACAAATCGATGGTGGTTTTTCGGAAATTCCATTTTTTATCGATGCGGATATCACTGCCATTAAAGGCTCCTAAACGAAGCGTATTCAATCTGCTGTAATCAAAAATTCCCTGCCCCTGTGATAGATAGTTAGTTCTAGAAACATCCTCATCATAGGGTGTGTAAGGCGCGCCGCCCTGGAAACGAAATTTGATGCCCAACTCCCAATTTCGTGGGAGTTTATAACCTGCAGTGAGACTCAACAAATGTTCATTGTCCCAGCTACTCGGTACCAAAATGTTGTTGGCGCCGCTGTATTCACTTTTGTAATAGGTATACGACACAATGCCAAAAAATTTGTTGGTCAATTTCTTCTGAGCAAATATCTCTACTCCATAGGTGTTTCCTTTGCCATTGGTAATCACCGCTTCGTTGCCCAATACATTAAAGTCGGCACCAAGGTTGGCCAACGAAATGCCATTGCGCACAGATACCGGTACATGGTTGTATTTTTTATAAAAACCTTCTATAGTAAAGCGTAAGCCATCGTTTGGTAAATATTCCACCCCCCCTACGTAATGATCGCTGCGTTGGTATTTGCTGTTTTTATTTACCAGGTTATTGTTGTTGTCTGCAAATCCCAACATCGTGTAAGAAGGTAATTTGTAGTAACTCCCCACAGAAACGTTGGCCGTCCACTTATCTGCCAACACATAACTCATAGAAACCCGGGGCGAAATGGTTTCTAGGGGCTTGTTGCCGTTGGTTGTAAAACTATTCATGTCTGTGCGGAGACCACCACTCACACCGAGTCTGTTATCGAAAAATCGTTTGCTCAGCTGCACAAAAGCGCCGTATTTTAAAAAATTATTGAGCGGACTTTTAAAATTGATGGAACCATTCGGTTGAATAATATTTCCAGCACTGTCTCTCAATTCTTTTCTAAGAACAGTGAAAGTTTCGTTTTCGTACTCCGCCAGTTGTAGCATGCCACCATAGGCGATCTTCCAACCCTGGATGTTTTTATTTACATCTATGCGCAATTTATTCTCCGACTCTGTAGATCGTAATTTCAATATTTGTTGTGAAGGTAATTGTAGTTTGTTGTCTTCAAACTGATCTATTTTATTTACAAACGAATTGCGACTCAACGCTATATTCATAAAACCATTGGGGAGCAATCTTTTTAAAGAAACACCCACGGTGTAAGTGTTCTGGTTGATGAACGGATTGGAGTTGATGATATACAATTTTTCTGGAGTAGCATTTTTTATTTCTGCAAATTGGAATTCATCTATGGCCCCAATACCCATGAAAGATAGGGTGGTCTTTTTGTTTATTTGGTGGGTGATTTTTGTTTGAAAATCCCAGTAGTTTGGCCGGATGGGTAAATCAATTAAAGAAAACAGCAATTGTAAATAAGAACGTCTTGCTGATGCCAAGAAAGTCGTTTTTTTATTTTTAGAAAGCGGTCCTTCAAAAGTAGCGGCCAGTTCACTGGCACTCAATCTCACATTACCCTGTATGGTATTTGGATTACCGGTGCGTTGTTTAAATTGAAACACAGAACTCAATGCATTGTCGTACCGTGCATCAAAAGCGGATGAACTTAGTTTTACATCCTCAATAAAAGACACGTTTAAAATACCCTGCGGTCCACCCGAACTTCCTTGCGTTTGAAAGTGATTGATCACCGGTATTTCAATGCCATCTAAATAAAACACATTTTCACTGGGGCCTCCACCTCTAATGATGATGTCGTTTCTAAAACCTCCACCACCTACACCACCGCCCACGCCAGGCAGGGTTTGAATTACTTTGCTGATGTCGAAGTTTCCACCTGGGTTGGCCTTTATTTCTTCGGTGGTGAGCCGTTGCACACTCAACGGTGTTTCTAAAGTAGCCGCCCTGGCTGTTTTTCTATTCGATGTAATCACCACTTCTGTTAAGTCGTTCAAAGTTGGTTCCATCTCTACACTTACGTAACTTTCATTGCCAGCATTGATGGTAATATTGTACAAGGTCTCCGATTTGTAACCCACTGCAGTAAATACAATGCTGTAGGTATTGAGCGCAATACCAGTAATTCTAAAGGAGCCGCTGCTATCTGCAACTGCACCAAGGTTGGTTCCTTCTATTACGATATTGGTATTGGCAAGGGGCCGCTGAGATAATTTATCGATTATCTTACCAGAAATACTACCTGTGTTTTGTGCTGTAACATTGTTTAACGCAAATGCCAATAAAATAAAAATAAGAAAGCAGTGTTTTTTCATAGAGATGTTTTGCATTGGTTGATAATAGGCTATGTTTAAAATTATGTGGCAAATATTGTCGAATAATTAGAATTTTAAAACATAATCACGCTATCATTAATAAAATATGCATGTTATTGTTTTAGTTGCAAAATTAGTTGTTATGGATCTTGATTTACTCAACAACATTATTGAATCTTATAAAACCTTTCAATTATCTGCAGATGCTCCTAAAAAACTACGGTGAAAGATTTTGCAGCCTGGGTAGATGAACAGGCGCCAGAGAGTGCTTACACGCTGGGTGGCGTTCAATTTTACC
>JBIIPY010000041.1:0-22272 GCA_044342365.1 Ferruginibacter sp.
GGTGCCATTTACTTGTTACCATTCATCATACTCTTTTTCCATAAAGACTGTTTAACAAAATATTAGTCGGGTAAAGGCGTTTTTCATCATCATAAACGTATTTTTTTACGTTATTTTTACAACATGCACAAAATTGCAGATTTTATTATGAGTAAAAAGTTCATCCCGGTTATCATCGTGCTTATCGCTGCCAGTGTCTTTCTTGCGTTTCAATCGCAGGGGAGAAACGACGATGAAGACAACCCAAGAAGCAGGTACGCAAAAGTTTTGAGAAACGTTGGTATTTTACTGGAAGAAGGCCATTACAGTCCAAAGCCAATCGACGATAATTTTAGCAAGGAAGTTTTTAAAAGATTTCTCGAAGATCTGGATGGTGACAAAAACATTTTGTTACAGTCGGATGTTGATGCACTCAAAAAATTTGACAAACAAATTGATGATGAAATTCATGGTGCCCCCATCGAATCGTTTTTTGCTGCCAATAGCATCTACCTCAAAAGGTTGAATGAAGCAGCGGAAGTGTACAAGGAAGTGTTGTTGAAACCCATCGACTTCTCTGTAAACGAAACCATACAGATGGATGCCGAAAAACGTACTTTCCCAAAGAATGAAAATGAGCGTTACGATCTTATACGCAAAACGGTGAAATACAGTGTCCTCGATCGTTTTGTGGCTATGCAGGATGACCGCGAAAAAAACAAAGACAAAAAAGATTTCAAATACAAGGCAGATAGTACCCTAGAAAGAGAAGCCCGCGAGCAAGTGAACAAACAGATTCAAAGATACATGTCTACCAAAAAGAACCGCGAAACCAACGACGAAAACTTTAGCACTTTTGTGAATGCCATCACAACCACGATGGACCCTCACACCAACTATTTCCCACCCATCGATTTGCGTACCTTCAACGAAGGTATGAGGGGTAGTTTTTTTGGCATCGGTGCCCAGTTAATGGATGAAGATGGTAAAATAAAAATTTCTAGTTTAGTGAGTGGTGGCCCTGCCTGGAAGAGTGGCGAATTGAAGGAAAAAGATGAGATTTTAAAGGTAGCCCAAGGTGCCGAAGAGCCCGTAGATGTTACTGGTTATGCAGTAGCCGATGCGGTTAAAATTATCAGAGGCGAAAAAAAGGGCAGTGAAGTGAGACTGACCGTTCGCAAAATAGATGGCACTATCAAAGTGGTAACATTGATCAGAGACGACATCAAACTTGATGATGTGTATGTGAAATCTGCCATCATCAAAGGCGAAAACAAAATTGGATATATTTACCTGCCAGAGTTTTATGCCAATTTCGAAGACCCGAATGGTGCTCGTTGTGCCGATGATGTAGCCATAGAAATTCAAAAATTGAAAGCGGAAAAAGTAGATGGTATTGTAATGGATTTGCGTGGAAACGGCGGTGGGTCTTTGTACGACGTAGTACAAATGGTTGGTTTGTTTATCGACAACGGCCCCGTTTGCCAAGTGAAAGGTCGCGGCGATAAAGTTCGTGTGCTCACAGATCCTGAAAAGGGTGTAGTGTACACCGGCCCCTTAGCAGTTATGGTGGATGAAACCAGTGCATCTGCCTCCGAAATTTTTGCAGCAGCCATTCAGGATTACAAAAGAGGGATTGTTTTAGGCAGCACCACTTCCTATGGAAAAGGTACCGTACAACGAGCCATTCCTTTGAACCCTCAAACAGAAAGCAATATTTTCAGCAGCAGCAAGTCGGAAGATCTGGGTACTGTTAAATTGACCATTCAGAAGTTTTACCGCATCAACGGCGGTTCAACTCAATTAGAAGGAGTAGTGCCTGATGTTATTTTACCCGATAGATTAGAATACCTGAAGTTCAGAGAAAAAGACAATCCAAGTGCGTTGAAATGGGACAAGATCAACCAATCGCCTTTTCAGCCATGGACAAGCACCTTTAGCTCAGAAGCCATCGTGAACGAAGCCAATGCTACCGTGAGCGCTTCTCCCAACTTCCAAAAAATTAAAACTACTATTGATTGGTTGGAAAAAAACAACGACCGCGCTTATTCATTGAACCTTCAGAAATTTAAGGCAGATCAAAAATCATTGAAAGATGCTTTCAAAAATATCGAAGAAGCGTATAAATTGAGTACTCCTTTCAGTATCCAAAACATGGCGGCAGATACGGCTACCATAAATGCGGCTACCGAAAAAGTGGAAAGAAACAAACAATGGTTGAAAGTAAGAAGCGAAGACATTTTCATAGATCAAACGGTGAAAGTGATGAACAGCATGATCCGCCAAACCAACTTGGCGAAGTCGAACTAAATTTATTGAATCATAACACAATATTCAAAAGCCATTCTTTCGGGAATGGCTTTTTTTTATGCGCTAATCATCATTTTGGCTACCATTTCTTTCATCAAAGTGCCACCAGAACTGCCACCGTCGCCAATTCCGATAGCTTTTAAATTGTAGTGGTGCAGCAGCAACAATATTTTTTCTACTCCTGCATAACCATAATTTTTCATCATCATTTTAGCCTGTTGCAATGCACCTGTGTTGAAAAAGAAAAGAGGTTTTAATGCAGTATCACTGTTGTCTTTAAGGCCATAGGCACTGTACACCCTGCTCACAAATCCGTAGAGTATAGGCAGCACCAATTGAATGGGTGCCGCTTTTGGGTTACTCTCAAAATATTGAATGATTTTAATGGCCTTTACCAAATCTTTTTTGGCCAACGCATCCTGCAATTCAAAAGCATTGTATTCTTTGCTGATGCCAATGTATTTTTCGATGTCATCTTCTTCAATGGTTTTTTTTGCGCCCAAATTGATGGAGAGTTTATCTACCTCATTGGCAATTCTGCTCAAATCGTTGCCAATATGTTCTTCTAATAAAGCCACCGATTTGGAGGAAATAGCATAACCCTTGCTTTTTACCATTTCAGCTATCCACTGCTGAATTTTGTGGTCTTTAATTTTTTCTGAAACAAATACTTCTGCATGTGTGGCGAGGAGCTTATTGAGTTTGGTTCGTTTGTCGAGCAGTTTTCCCTTGTACGCCACTATAAAAATGGTACTTTCCAATGGAGCTGCAATGTAAGGTTCCAGCTTCTCCATGTCTTTCATTTGTTGTGCTTCTTTTAACAATACCACCTGTTTTTCTGCGAACATTGGGTACCGTTTACAGGCGTTGGTTACGTCAGCCCAGTCGGCATCTTTGCCATAAAATACCGTCAAATTAAAGCCAGCCTCCGATTCGGGGAGTAGTTGCTCTTCGGCAAAATGTGTGAGTATATCAATGTAATATTCCTCTTCTCCATGCAACCAGTAGATGGGTTTGTATTTTTTTTGCTTCCAGCTTTCTAATATTTTTTCTACGCTCATTTCCCAGATTTATTCGCTTTTATAGCTTACTTTTCCTGCAGGTATTGTTCCTATTTTGTGTTAAAATATAATTTTGGCATAGTTTTGGAAATAGCTAACCAATAAAACAAAACAACAAAAATATTTACTAATTACCGTAATATTTTTATTGTTGCAATTTAATCACAAACTATTCATTCAAAACTAAATTTATCAACCATGGCATTTGAAAACTTTCCACAGGCTGAACAACCTACCAAGGAAACTTTAGCTACACCCAAAAATAACATGCGCAACCTACTCACAGTAGGACTGGTATTGGCTCTTTTGGGAACCTGGGGTTATATCATTTACGATAAGAACCAAACCAAAGAAACGCTTGTTCAGAAAGAAACGATCATCGCTTCTACCAGCACTCAAAGAGATGAATTGCAAAAAGAATTGGAAGAAGCTGCTATGCGCTACGATATGCTGAAATCTAACAATACCAAATTAGACAGTACCATCACAGCAAAAGACCGAGAAATTGCAGAGAAAAGAACCAGAATTCAATCATTATTGAACAAATCAAATGCCACCGCTGCAGAACTGGGCGAAGCAAAACGTTTGATCGCTTCCTTAAATGGTGACTTGGAAGGATATCAGGCCAGAATTGAAATACTGGAAGGTGAAAAAATACAGCTGACCAAAGAAAAACAAGCGGTTACTCAACAACGTGATGTGGCCAGAAGAGAATACGATTCAGCCAGCGTAGTCATCAAAGAAAAAGAAGACCTTTTAAATGTTGGTTCTACTTTACAGGCGTCTAATTTTAGTATTGTGGGTGTGGAGGAAAAAAGAAGTGGGAAAGAAAAAAGTACCTCAACTGCCAAAAGAGTAGATAAATTAAGAATCAGTTTCGATTTAAACGAAAACCTCATTGCAGAATCAGGTTCTAAAGAAATATTTGTTTGCATCACTGCACCAGACGGTACACCAGTAGCAGTAGAGGCATTGGGTTCAGGAACATTCAGTACCAGAGATGGTCAACAGAAATTCTATACGCAAAAATTAAATGTCAATTACACGCAAAATAAAAAGCAAACGGTTACTTTCGATTGGAAACAAAACACTAACTTCAGCGTGGGTAATTACAAAATTGAAGTGTACAACAACGGGTTTAAAGTAGGTGAAGCTTCTAGACCATTAAAGAAAGGCGGACTTTTTAGTTAAGATTAAAGTAGATTGTCTTACCAAAGATCCAAACCACTATAATCCCATTTACAATCCATCATTGATATAAAAATCATGCCAGCCTCTTTGTGAGGCTGGCTCCTTTTTTTGGGAAATAAACTTGGCAACTTTGATATGCCAAAATACTTAAATCGACTTACCATTCACAGGTTTAAGTCTGTTGGCTAGAGGGAAAACAAACAAAATGTTAAGTAATTAGAAATTAAGATTTTTGTGTTTACAATGCCAGTCGGCATGGAGTAGTTTAATTTCTATTTTTTACGACTGAACCAATTCTCAATCTTTATCCCATTCAGTCTATCAAAATCTTTTACATTATCAGTTACCAATATTAATTTATTTTCTATAGCAGTAACACCAATTAAAAGGTCAAATTCATCGTGCATAGGTTTACCTATTTTTTTGAGTCTAACTTTCTCTTTGGCGTAACGCTAAATTGAACCAAAAAGCGGAATGATGGAAAGCCCATTTACAAATGCGTCTACAGCTTTATGCGATTTTATTGGATCGTCACTATTTTCTGCACCATAAGTTCAACTACTGTGATTTCGGAAATGAAGAAATTTTCGCGGCCTCTCACCATAATGAGTTCGTCGAGATTCAATTTACCTCTCAAAAAGAAAATGCAGATGTTTGTGTCAAGTAGATATTGCATTATAATTTTATTTCCTTCCTTCTAAATTTCCTACTCATTTTAATATCAGTTATTATTTCTTCCGCAGATTTTTCAGATGAGAAAGCCCCAAAGGATTTGTAGAATTTTTTATCTTTTTTTGTTTTATCTAGTTTTAATGACTTCGAAAGGCTTTCTATCAGTTCAATTTTACTCAATGAACTCAGGCCCTCAAATAAACCTGCATATGTTTCAACAATATATCTATCTGTATAACTCATGGTGGTTTTTGAAGTAAAGTTAGTAAATATTCTGTCACATTCAGGGTATAACATAGCTGTACAAAAGATAGGCAGAGTATTATAAATGCTATAATTAATAGATAAAGGAAGCTTACGATTTACACCAACAACGCTTGCTGCTTATCCAACGTCAACTGCGCTTTCAAAGTATCCAGCCCGTTGAATTTAATTTCATTGCGCAGTTGTTTCAAAAAAGTTACTTTGATGTTTTTTCCGTAAATCATTTCATCGAAATCAAAAATATTTACTTCAATTACTCGGTTGGTGCCGGCTACAGTTGGTCGAATGCCAATATTCATCATGCCCCTGAAATTAGTTTCATCGCCATCTATGATGACGCTCACAGCATATACGCCATTGGCTGGGATGAGTTTATCAGCATCGTTTATTTGTAAATTGGCAGTAGGGTAGCCAATGGTTCGGCCTAGTTGATTGCCTTTTATCACTTCTCCACTAAAAAAGTAAGGATAACCCAAATAAACTGCGGCGCTTGTTATGTCGCCATTGAGCAGGGCCTTGCGAATGCGGGTACTGCTGATGGTGATGTCGGCTAACACATGTTGTGGTATTTCTTTTACTTTAAAACCAAATTTTATGGCTTCTTTTTCCAATAAATGGTAATCGCCTTCGCGGTTGTTGCCAAAGCGATGATCGTACCCAATGATAATGGTATGAGGATGAAATTTATTTACCAAAAAATCTTCGATGTATTGGGTAGCGGTTTGTTCTGCAAAAGCTTTATTGAAAGGCACTTCTACAATATGTTCAATTCCATGCTGATGAAGCAAGCTGTATTTTTCTGCTGCAGTGTTGATGGTAAACAGTGGCTCTTTGTTGGTACTCACCACTTGCTTTGGATGCGGGTAAAAAGTAATGAGCACAGCCGTTCCGTTGATGGCTGCTGCCTCCTTGATGAGCTGGCGAATGATTTGAAGGTGGCCGTTGTGCACCCCATCAAACGTGCCTATTGTGATTACTGCATTTGGAAATGCAGGCAAGTCATTGATATTGTTGTAAACCTTCATATAAACAGTCTGCAAAGCTACTTGATAATTTTATAATGGCAGATGTATAATTCATTTGTATTTTGCAGCCGTTTAATACTCACTCAAAATATTGTTGATTTATGTCGCTTTATTCCCGTCGTGGTGTTTCTGCCCAAAAAGAAGAAGTGCATGCCGCTGTTCAAAAACTCGATCAGGGCTTGTATCCCAACGCTTTTTGCAAAATTTATCCCGATTATTTGGGTGGAGATGAAAACTTTATCAATGTAATGCACGCAGATGGTGCAGGCACCAAAAGCATCTTGGCTTATTTGTATTGGAAGGAAACAGGCGATATCAGCGTTTGGAAAGGAATAGCACAAGATGCTGTGGTGATGAACCTCGACGATTTACTCTGTGTAGGAATATTCAACAACATTGTTTTTAACTCTACCATCGATCGCAATAAAAACCTCATTACCGGTGAAGTGTTAGAGCAAGTGATCAACGGTACGCAGGAATTGTTCGATACCCTCAAAACATTTGGTGTATACATTCATTACCTAGGTGGTGAAACAGCAGATGTAGGTGATGTAGTGCGCAGCGTGGCTGTAAATGGAACCATGACCTGCCGTTGGCCAAAAGATAAAATCATCAGCAACGATAACATACAAGCAGGTGATGTGATTGTAGGCTTGGCCAGTTTTGGACAAGCTTCTTACGAAACCACTTACAACAGCGGTATTGGCAGCAATGGCTTAACATCGGCAAGGCACGATGCATTGAGTAAATACTACGCCCATCATTTTAAAGAAAGTTACGATAACCAGTTGCCTGAAGATGTTGTGTACATCGGCAACAACAAACTCACCGATACCATCAAGGCTGCCGATGGGAAGGAATATGAAATTGGCCAGCTCATCATGAGCCCAACCAGAACGTACGCTCCTGTGTTGAAAAAATTGCTCAGCGAATCGTTTGATAAAATTCATGGGTTGATTCATTGCAGTGGTGGTGGACAAACCAAGTGCATGAAATACTTGCCTGGTAATTTTAGAATCGTAAAAGACAATTTGTTTATTGCACCACCCGTTTTTGATTTGCTGCAAAAAAATAGTGGCAGTAATTACAAAGAAATGTTCGAAGTGTTTAACATGGGTTGTAGGCTCGAAATTTATTGCGATGCAGCAAACGCACAACTTATGATAGATGCAGCAGCATCCTTTGGTATTGATGCCCAAATCATTGGCAGGGTAGAAGCCGCCGAACAAAAAGAGTTGCTGATAGAATACAAAGGCGAAACCATTCGATATTAAAAAAGGGAAGCATCGCTTCCCTTTTTTTTATTTTTTAAGGCACTTTCACCAGCATGTTCACACTGCTGCCTTCCATAGACCCTCCAATCTTTTTGAGCACTTTGTGAGCGATTGAAAAAAAACTAGTACTGCCTATCCTTCCTGTAAAAATAATCTTTTGGTCATGGGATATAATTTTGAATAGAAGTTTTTCCAATTGTTTATTAATTTGGATTGGGTTATTACAAACAATCACTGATTTAACAAATCTGTATCATATTATTCTTAAATTTGCTTGAATGGGGAAACCCTATTAATATATATCTTTCTCACATAAAAGTATTTTTAAAACAATCCCGACATATGTCTCAAGCCATCATAGAATTAAAGAATGTAAATATTTACCAAGGTCAGAGTTTGATTTTGAGTGACGTAAACATTTCAATAGGAAAAGCTGAATTTGTGTACCTCGTGGGTAAAACCGGTACCGGTAAAAGCAGTTTACTCAAAACATTCTATGGCGATCTGGAACTTACGGAAGGAGAAGGTTGGGTGGTGGGCTACAACCTGCGTGAACTTAACTGGAAAACCATTCCATTTCTGCGGAGAAATTTAGGTGTTGTGTTTCAAGATTTTCAACTGATGACAGACAGAAACGTAAACGAGAACCTTAAGTTTGTATTAAAAGCCACAGGTTGGAAAGATGAAAAACTGATGGACGAAAAAATTGCAGATGTACTCGATAAAGTGAATCTCAAAACCAAAGGATTCAAAATGCCTTTTGAACTCAGTGGTGGCGAACAACAAAGAATAGATATTGCGCGTGCTTTGCTCAATTCACCCAAACTCATTTTAGCTGATGAGCCAACGGGTAACCTCGATCCTGAAACGAGTGATGAAATCATGCAATTGCTTTTTCACATCTGTAAAGATTATGGAACCTCCATAGTAATGGCCACCCACGATTACATGGTCATTAACAAGTATCCTTCCAGAACCATTAAAACAGAAAGAAATAAAGTGTGGGACAATGCTAGTGTAACCAGCTAATCAGTTGCACAGCTGTTTTCTCATTGCAATACCGATTGTTTAGGAGGTCTTGCCTACGTGCAATGTCATCGGCATTGTAAATTTCTTCGTACAATTCAGCCGCCTTTTCTTTGAATGCATTTGCATCGGCTGCAACATGGCATACGGCTTCTATGCCAGCGCCTTCCTGTGCGGCAGGATTCACCAAACAATGGCGCCCGGTGTACAAGGCATTGATGATTTTTAATTTAATACCGGTGTTGTTAAAAGAGGGTAGGATGTTGATCTGGGCTTTGCCAATCAAGTCCTGCATTTCTTTTTCTGATGGATTTGATACGAGGCAGGTATTATTGTTTACATGCGCTAGTTTTTCCAACTCTTCCGAAGGATTGTTTCCTGCTATGACTAGTGGAATATTGATGTTGTTGAATACTTCGGTGAGCAGCCAACTGGCCGCTTTCTCATTTTCATTTACCGCCAAATTACCATGGTACAAACAGAAACTTCCTTTGCCAACGGGTTCCGCCACTTTTTCCCAGCCCACAAAGGGTGGTAAAAAGCGCACATCTTTTGCTTTAAATTTATTTTTATAAATGGCTTCGTCTGTTTTGCTCATGGCCAGAAAAATGGCTTTGTCGGCCAGTTTCATTTCATAGCGTTTTAGCAATTTACTTTCGATGCGGTAATACAATTTTTTGAATATATCCGATTCGTTTTCCGACAGTTTATTGTAATAATTGAATTCTGTATTGTGCAATCTAACAAACACTTTCCTGTTTTTCAAAGCCCCAATATGGAGGAAATAGGTACAATGAATGCCTTCCAATATAATAGGGTAATCGTCTTTTTGTAAATTGGCTAATAAATTTTTACTCGATCTAGATCTTACGATGTATGGCAAGTAACATTCCTTCATACGCGTCCAAGGCTGACGGGTATAATAAAATACTTCCTCACAGTAATCGTCTAAAATATCCTGCGGAGGTCGTTTGCTGCTGAAGCAATGGAGGTGAATTTTATAGCCGAAGTGATGCAACCATTTTATTTTATTAAACATCTCGATGGCCCCACCATAATTTGCTGGGTAGGGCACATCCAGTGCTACGATATGTAAATGTTTGCTGTTCACAAGTATGGTTGGTAAAATTCTTTTAGTTTTTTTGATTCATTTTCCCAGCAAAATTCCTGGGCTGCGGTTCCACAGTTTACTTTTAATTGTTCATAAAGTTCTTTGTTGTTGAACAATTGTTTGATGGCTATCGCGATGATCGAAGGTTCTAATGTCTCTAAACATATACCACAGTCAAATTGTTTAATTATTTTTTTTACTTCTGGAATTGCCGTGGCAACTATTGGCACTCCAGCGTGCATGTAGTCGAATATTTTGTTGGGAAGGTTAAACAAATAGTTGATGTCATCAAAAGAATCGAGGCTAAAACCCAGATGAGCCAAACGGGTGTATTGCTTCAATTCAAAGGGCCGCAATTTACCAATCATTTCTACCCGATTCTCCAGTTTCCAGCTGCTAATATGTGCTTGTAGGGTTTCCCAAAGCGTACCACTTCCGATGTAGACCAGCAAAAATTGATCATCTAAATAACGCATGGCTTCCAGTAATTCCATGCCTCCCCGGCCCTGGTTGATGCCAGCGCCCTGCATCAACAAAATGTATTTCCCCTTCCAATGCTCGGGCAATGCTTTTGGTTGAATCATTTCGGTTACGGGTACATTTCTAATTACCCACAACTTATTGCCATATTCTTTTTCATAGGTTTCTTTTACAGAATCATTCACGGTATACACAAGGGGCAGTTTTGGGAAGATGTGATCCTCTATTATTTTCCAAACCTTTTTTTTGAAAGCTGACTGTCGCAATTCTGGCACTCCCGTGAAATACTCATGGGTATCGTAAAAAATTTTTTTCTTTCTCCATTTGCTGATCAAATAGTTGGGTAGTAACACATCCAGATCGTTGGCCAGCAAATAATCTGTTTTGCAGCGAAGCAATCGGAAAAATAATTTGAGATTGAACTCAGCATATTGTAAAAAACCTTTGCGATAAAAACAACGGATGCGGGAAGCTTTAAATGGATAACTGTCTAAAGGAAGGCTGTCAGCAAATGACCGCGCTACAACGCTCACTTCAAACCCCATCTCCTGCAAACTGCTGCAGATGCGAATTACCCGTTGGTCGGTAGTGAGATCGGAGATAACAGAAACGGTGATTTTTTTTGCGCCCATGATGAATGCAGGTAAGATAATCAAATTTAAAGGCTTAGAAATAATTTTGCAGCTGTTCGCTGATGTTTTTAGCCGCTTTGCCATCCCCAAAAATGGCAGTTTCAAAATCGGGTTGCAAAAGTGTGGTACTTTTTACAACGGCTTTGATGATGTTACTATCAGCATCTGCACGAAGGCTGCAACCCGCTTCGATGATCTCTGGCCAAAATGGATGATCCATAATAATGACCGATCGCTTCTTCATAAAATAGGCTTCGCGGCTAGCGCCACCGCTGTCTGTGATGATCAAACTGGCATCGCCCAGCAGCTGTTTCATTTCTGGGTAACCTACTGGAGGCAGCATTACAAATTGAGGCAGCAACCCAAAACTGGTAATCTTTTTTTGTGTATGCGGATGCATGGGCATCACAACAGGCACCTCTGCATGAAGGGCATTGAATGCATTGATGATGTTTCCCAATTTCTGCGGGTCTTCTAAGTTTGCGGCTCTGTGTATCGTGCAGAGCATATAGTTTTTAGGAAGTTTTGTGAGTGCTGTTGCTGCAGGAATTTGTAAAAATGCATCCAACATCAAATCGCCCGTGAACAATGTTTCGCAGGCAATGCTTTTGCCAAAACCTTCTGCTTTTAGTTGAGCAAGGTTTTGTTGGGTGCAGCAATAATTTACTTCCGCCATTCTATCCGTTAATACTCTATTGATTTCTTCTGGCATACTTTTATCTGCCGTGCGCACACCTGCTTCAAAATGTACGATGGGTGTGTTGGTTCTTAGTGCCGCCAAAGCCCCAGCCAGCGTACTGTTGGTGTCTCCGTACAACATTAAGACCGCTTCTTTTTCTTTCGCAAGTTTTTCCTGAATGGCATCTGCTGCCAAACCTATAAATTGATTAGGGGAGGCATGTTGAATGTGAAAATTAACATGGGGTGATTGTATATTCAATTGTTTAAAAAACAACTCATTCATCTCATAACTAAAATGTTGGCCGGTATGCCAAATTTCCTGTGGGAACGCCGCTGTTTGTTGCAGGGTTTTGTACAACACTGCCAGCTTTATAAACTGCGGGCGATTGCCTACGATGTGGATGATTTTTTTCAATGCGAAGATTGTGCGTAAATTTTCTCAATAATTTCAACGGTTTTCATGCCGTCTAGGGCACTAGCAAATTCATTTTCTGGATTTTTTAAAGCCAGCAATAGTTGTTCATATACTTTGTCGTGGTTACTCATACTGCCCTGGTAAAAACCATAACTATTGGCGGGATTGCCATTGCCAAGGTTGGCGATCAAAGCGCCTTCTACATTTTGATACTCCAGTTCGTTTAGGTATTGTCCGCCGATTTTTACTGTTCCGCGTTCCCCAAAAATGGTAAAAGAACCTTCCATGTTTTTGTTGTAACTATTCACAGTATAATTTAAAGTACCAATGGCACCATTCAGCAATTCAATGAGTACCACACCCGTATCTTCAATTTCGATGGTAGGGTGTTCAAAATTACGGGTAAGTGCTTTCACTTCTTTTACGTCGCCCAACATCCAATAAAGAAGGTC
This sequence comes from Ferruginibacter sp., assembly GCA_044342365.1. Lineage (GTDB taxonomy): Bacteria > Bacteroidota > Bacteroidia > Chitinophagales > Chitinophagaceae > Ferruginibacter. Next base: position 12,574 of record JBIIPY010000041.1, read on the forward strand.
GATAAAATGACTGAACTGTGTAAACAACGTGCCGCCGTCTAACTGTTTGGTGCCTTTCCAGCTGTTGTCATAATATTGATGGGGCCTGTTCCAAAAACAATTTATTTGAAATGAACAGATACGGCCAAGCTTATCATCCTGCAACAATTGTTTTACTGCTACCACCGGTGGGTTGTACCTGTTTTGTTTCACCACATATAAGTGCCGTTCATGCTGTAAGGCAGCATCCATCATTTTTTTTGCATCCGCTACCGACGTGCTCAATGGCTTTTCGCACAATACATGTTTGTGGGCTTGCAAACTGAGTATGCTGTGTTGAGCATGTAACCCATTGGGTGTACAAATGCTTACTACGTCTACAGCCGTTTCATATTGCAACAGCATTTCGATAGAAGTATAATATCGGGCGTCGTAAGTTTCGGCTAATTCTTTTGCGTAGGATTCCACCACATCGCATACTGCAATTAGTTTGCCTATTTTGGCAATCTGCTCGGCGTGCCTTTTTGCAATTCTTCCACAACCAATAATGGCAAAACCTATTTCCATTTAGCAAAAATGCGGCATTTTTTTGGGAATTAAAACCAGTGGTTCATATAAGCTTGTATTGTTTACAACAAACCATCTTCGTTTAGCCGCATCCGGTAGGCGTTTGTAGCGGTGGTGCCTAATTTTTTAAGCAGCCTATAATTTACCACTAATCCAACCGCAGCACCCACCACTGGAATCATTTGTGCCAGCTTTGCCAAATCAATGTAATCGCGGTATTCCTGCTGAAAATTGCGCCAATCAAACTGGTGAATGTCTGCTGGTAGCGTAGCTGCTTTACCGCTCCAGTTCATCATGTTGACAAAAATTTTATTCCGGTGTTCTGCACTGCTAAAAGCGAGTTGAAATACATGCAATATGTACACTCTTTCTTTGTAATCAGCCACATCATAACCGTATGTGGAAGCAATGTCGAACAGCATTTTCATTTTGATGCCGATCAACAGTGGGAAATCTGCAAACGACATTAATATACCACCAGCACCGGTGATGCCACCTTCTGCAGCTGCCGATTTTTTATACATTTCAATGCGTTCCTGCAGCACCGCTTCTGTGATTTCAAGCGAGGTTATTTTTTCTGGTTTGGCAGTTGCCAATTCGGCGCCAAAGAGTACCCCTCTGATCATTTGTTTGATAGCGGTGGTAATGACTTCATGTACTTTTTCGGGAATGATCTTATTGATTTTTACCTGAATCTTTTTGGTAAACCTGTCCATCATACCAGGCTTTTTTTGCATCATTCGCTGCCAGGCCCGAAGTTCTCTTTTGGCCTGGGCTTCGTATGAATTCATATTATAGGTCATACTAGCAAATTAGGCATATTAACGCAGATTAATTGCGGTAAGGTTGGTTTTTTAATGAGCTATGAGCGCACTCCATTTTAAGTTAGGGGGATGTAAACAGCAATGTCAGAAAAACCGCTTTTGGCAAAATGGGCGCTTTTAATTAAAAGATTTTAGGCTGATTTTGATGGGTTTTTTAAGAAAACAACCCATTCTCTCTATTTTATTTACTAAAATGAGTTCATGATAACATTTTTTATGCTACTTTTGCAGCCGAATATAATAGAAATTAAAACAAAACCGTTTTAAAAAAAACAAAGAAATGTCGCATTTAACAAAAGAAAGAAAAGAAACTATTTTCACAAACTTCGGTGGCACAGCTACCAATACCGGTTCTATAGAGGGACAGGTAGCGCTACTCACGGAGCGTATCAATCATATTTCTAATCACTTGAAGATCAACAGAAAAGATTTCTCATCTCAAAGAGGGTTGATGATGATGGTTGGTCAGCGTAAGCGTTTGCTCACTTACCTTAGCAAGCACGATTTAACTGGTTACAGAGCTTTGATTGAAAAATTAGGTCTCCGTAAATAAAATATTACTATATGTAAGCTGAATTGTTCCCAACTGTTTTTTTACCGTTGGGAATTATTCGTTATACATACATACTTTCATTGCTCCGCTGTTTCAGCGGAATTAAAAAACAAAACATGTCATTATTACAACCAAAATCAATCACATTCGACATAGGTGGTGGCAGAATGGTAACCATCGAAACGGGTAAAATGGCTCGCCAAGCAGATGGCTCCGTTACCGTTCGCCAAGGCAACTGTATTTTACTGGCTACTGTGGTAGCCAACAAAGAACCCAAAGATGGCCAATCATTTTTTCCGCTGTCTGTAGACTATCAGGAAAAATTCGCTTCTGCAGGTCGCGTACCAGGTTCCTTCTTCAAAAGAGAAGCTCGTTTAAACGACTACGAAATTTTAACTTCACGCCTCATTGATAGAGCACTTCGTCCGTTGTTTCCAGAAGATTATCTCTGCGATGTACAGGTGTTGGTATCTTTGTTGTCATCAGACAACGAAGTGTTGCCAGACTCATTGGCTTGTCTTGCCGCATCAGCCGCATTAGCAGTGTCTGACATTCCCATTCAGGAAATCATATCTGAAGTGCGCATTGCACGTAAAAATGGTGAATATATCATCAATCCTTCCAGAACAGAATTGGCCGATTCCGATATGGAATTTATCATTGCCGCTACCGACAAGAACATCATGATGGTAGAAGGAGAAAGCATGGAGTGCCAGGAAGAAGATTTGATCATTGCCATTGAAAAGGCCCACGAAGCCATCAAATTGCAAGTGAAGGCGCAGGGAGAATTGCGTGCCCTTGTAGGTGTTACCACCAAAAGAGATTACAAAAAGCCTTACCGCAACGAAGCGCTGAACGAAAAGATCAGCGGCTTTGCGAAAGATAAAATGCATGCCATTGCATCAGCAGCCTCTGCTAAACATGATAGAAGTGAAGCTTTCAAAGCATTGCATGATGAAGTAGTAGCTTTCCTTGGAACAGAACTACCAGATGAAGATAAAAAATTGATTGGACACTATACCGGCGAATTGCAATACCACGTGGTGAGAGATATGGTGCTAAATAATCGCGTACGTTTAGATGGCCGCGGAACAGAAGATGTTCGACCGCTCGAAATGGAAGTGGATACCTTGCCATCTCCACACGGTTCAGCATTGTTCACAAGAGGTGAAACTCAATCGTTGACCACTGTTACTTTAGGTACACCTTTAGATGAATTGTTGGTAGAAAGTGCTTTCAAATCTGATTATACCAAATTCATTTTACATTACAATTTCCCTCCCTTCAGCACCGGCGAAGTAAAAATGATGCGTGGTGTGGGTAGGAGAGAAGTAGGTCATGGTAACCTTGCCATGCGTTCTTTGAAGAAAATGATGCCAGGCAGCGATTATCCTTACACCGTACGTGTGGTGAGTGATATTCTCGAAAGCAATGGTTCTTCTTCAATGGCAACCGTTTGTGCGGGTTCTATGGCATTGATGGATGCGGGTGTTCCACTTAAAAAATCTGTTAGTGGTGTGGCCATGGGTCTCATTAAAAAAGAAGAAAAATTTGCGGTGTTAACCGATATACTCGGTGATGAAGATCATTTGGGTGATATGGATTTTAAAGTTACAGGTACCCGTGATGGTATTTGCGGTGTGCAGATGGATATTAAAGTAGATGGCCTGAGCATGGATATCATGAGAGCCGCATTGGCACAGGCCCGCAACGGTCGTTTGCACATTTTGAATGCCATGGATGCTTGTATTGGTGCTGCACGTGAGGATGTGAAACCACAGGCACCGAGAATGGTGAAGATCATCATCGATAAAGAATTTATTGGTGCAGTGATTGGGCCAGGTGGAAAGGTAATTCAGGAAATTCAACGCGAAACAGGTGCTACCATCAACATCGAAGAAGTGAACAATGCAGGAGAAGTAAGCATTTTCTCTAAAGAAAAAGTGGGGTTAGACAGAGCATTGGCATGGGTGAACGGATTGGTAGCTGCACCGGTAGTAGGGGAAACCTACGAAGGTACTGTGAAAAGCATCAAAGAATTTGGTGCTTTTGTAGAATTCTTGCCTAAAAAAGAAGGGCTGTTGCACATCAGCGAAATTAGCTGGAAGCGTTTAGAAACCATGAACGGTGTATTCAAAGAAGGCGATAAGGTAAAAGTGAAATTGCTGGAAGTGGATCAAAAAACTGGGAAATTCAAATTGAGCAGAAAAGCCTTGATGCCGAAGCCAGAAGCACCGCAAAAGCCGCAACAAGAAAATCAATAATTTTAATTGTTTTTATACCGAAACTGCCCTTTAAATAAGGGCAGTTTTTTTACAGGCTAATTATGTCAAATACCTACAAAACCGTTTCATTTACTGCGCCCATCGCTAGTAAAGAAATGATCATCGCCCTTTTAATGAACGAAGGATACGAAGGAGCAGAAGAACTAGGGCCAGTTACAAGCATATCTATACCAGCAGATGTATTCCACGAACAGGTGTTAGCGAGCATCATGCATATGTTTCAAATAAATTACAGCATCGAAGAAGTGGCTCAACAAAATTGGAACGCCGTATGGGAACAAAGTTTTGAACCAGTACAGGTACATCAGTTTGCTATCATCAGGGCATCCTTTCATGAACCGGTGGCCGGCGTTACACACGATGTGATCATTACGCCAAAAATGAGTTTTGGAACGGGGCACCATGCTACCACCTTTCTCATGATTGAAAGCATGGAGGAGTTGAACTTTAAACAAAAGTCAGTGATCGATTTTGGAACCGGAACGGGTGTATTGGCGATACTTGCAGAAAAAATGGGGGCAACTAAAATATTGGCTACCGACTGTGATGATTGGAGTATTAACAATGCTGCAGAAAATATCCTCGCCAATGAATGCAAACACATTCAATTGCAACAAGCAGAAGGCATGTTGGCCCCCTATAAAGCGGATGTTGTTCTGGCAAACATTAACCTCAACGTCATCATCAGCAACCTGGCTTTAATACACGAAGCCTGCCATGAGGCCACCGCTATATTATTTAGTGGATTGTTGGTTTCAGACGAACCAATGATCTCTCAAAAAATAATCGAAGCCGGTTTTACTATCCAAAAAATAAAACATAGAAATAACTGGATATGTATATCCGCTTCTTTAAAAGCATAATTTTTGGCACGGTTTTACACTCTTTTGATGTTGAGAATTTTACCCTTATATTTGTAATAAGTCAACAAAAGAATAAAGAATGACAGAATTGGTTCTGATAGTATTTGCTTATTTAATTGGTTCAATACCCACCGCATTACTCATTAGTAAGAAATTTTTTGGAATTGATATTCGTGAGTACGGAAGTGGCAATATGGGCGCTACCAATACCTTCAGGGTATTGGGTTCTCGTTATGGCACTATTGTGATGATCGTAGATATTTTAAAAGGGGTAGTTGCTTCTTCGCTGTATGTAATGATTCCTTTTTATGTTGATGGTGACAATGAGTTAGAAAGAACCAATCTGATTATTGGATTGGGAATGGCTGCCGTTTTGGGACATATATTCCCCATCTTTGCGCACTTTAAAGGCGGCAAGGGCGTGGCAACATTATTTGGAATGGTACTGGCCATGCAACCAATAATAGCTGGTTGTTGTGTAGGCGTTTTTTTATTGGTGTTGTATCTCACCCGATACGTTTCTCTCAGTTCTATTTTAGCTGCCGCCATGTTACCCATCAGTGTATTGTGGATATGGAATGAAAATGAAACGCTTTATAGAGTATTTGCTTTGTTTGTTGCTCTATTGGTCATTTTTACTCACCAGAAAAATATTGGCAGAATGATACGCGGTGTAGAAAGCCGCATCCCAATTTTAAAGTACCGCGATCGACGCAAGTCGCGCAGAAAAGGCGAAGATTAATTTCTTTCTAAATCAGCTCCCCATCTCTTTGTATTATTTTGGTACAACTATTGAATATTGATACAGTATAAAACACTGTATCATGAAGCATTGCTATTTTTTATCCATCGCTGTTGTATTATTCACTGCCTGTAGTGTCAATCCCATTACTGGGCGCAAACAACTACAGTTATTTCCGGAATCTACACTGCAGCAACAAGCTGTTACAGAATACCGCTCTTTTCTTCAGCAAAACAAAGTTGTTGCATCCACAAACAGCAATGCAGCCATGGTGAAGAGAGTGGGAGGCAGATTGGCTGCGGCCATCAAAACCTATTATGCATCCAGATCACAACCCGTAGACCTCCATAATTATGATTGGGAATTTAACTTGGTGCAGGACAACAAGATCAATGCATGGTGTATGCCCGGCGGAAAAGTGGTGGTATATACTGGACTTTTGCCCGTAACACAAAATGAAGCGGCACTGGCAGTGGTGTTGGCCCATGAAATTACCCACGCGCTGGCGCAACACGGCAACGAACGCATGAGTGAGTTATCTTTAGCGCAAGGCTTGCAGGTTGCAGGAAACGCATTTACGCAGGGTAACAGCCAGATCAATTCAATTTTTAACAACGTATATGGGCCCGGAGCTTCGTTGGCGGTTTTGTTGCCCAATTCTCGTAAACAGGAATTGGAGGCTGATCGGTTTGGACTGATTTTTACAGCATTGGCTGGCTACAATCCAAGGGAAGCCGTACCTTTTTGGCAGAGGATGGGAAAAGCCAGTGAAGGCATTTCCTCTCCCGAATTTCTGTCTTCTCATCCATCAGATGAAAACAGAATTGCACAAATCAATAAATACATGAAAGAAGCTTTAAAGTATTATAAACCAAAGTAATACTCAGTATTATATAAAGAGTTAAAATAGGGCTAATTGGCCACCAATGCTGTATTTACTTTCAAAAAAGTAGGAAAACCTGTAAATTAGATGTATCTTCGCAGTCCAAAAAATCATATAATGATAACAATTTCCTAAATTTTAGGTAATAATCATCAAAATGATATTCTACTTTACATTTTAACCTTTAAGTGTAGCATGGCGTTAGAAACAGTGTTAGAAAAATTGCAACTTGCCCAGGAAAAAAATCTCCTTATCCAGGGCTTACCTTCATCAATTGAAAAGCAGTTTGCAAAAATGTCTTTTTGCAAAAGTGTTACACCCTTACTTAGAAATCGCAAAATTGATTTTGCGCTTGTATTTGCGGTAAGTCGTAAACAGCTCACTGCTATTGTAACCGATGTTGCACCCGCTATGCAAGCTGAAGGTAAGTTCTGGGTGGCCTATCCAAAACCAGCCGCAAAAATCGCCAGCGATTTGTGCAGACACGAAAACTGGGACATGATTTGTAACCTTGGGTATGAACCAGAATGTGTGGTTACATTGGATACCTGCTGGATTGCGATGAAGTTTAAAAAAGCGGCATTACAACCAGCGGTAAAATCTGCTAGCCGCAAAGCGATCGCTATCTCTATGGAAGCCTAAGGTACTTCTCACTCTTTTTTTATTGGAACTTTTAGAACGGTTTGTTTCTATGTGGTAATCTTATTTGGATGAATGGTGCCTCCAATGCACACATTTGTTTGTGTCTTTTGATGCGAAGATGCTACTCTGGTACCTAAATATTTATTTGTAAATAACGGTACCCAGTTTTTGGGTGAGCTGAATTTCCATTTGCTTCAAGTGCTGGTGTGTTTGTAAAATGAGCATTTGCTCTTCGGGATTGGTACTGTGTTGCAACTCCAGTTGATTTTCGAGCATCATTTTTTTGATCTTTCGAAGTTTTAGGTAGTTGAGGCAGGAGATGATCTCCTCTCTAAACAATTCTGCCCTTGTGGGAATATGGCCTTCGTATTTTTCTTTCCATTTTGGACTGATCTCTGCATCATTGCTCATTAATTGAATGACCAGTTCGCTCAAAGTTCTATTTTCGAGGTATAAAAAACTTTTTTCATTGGGCGCTTTCCCCTCCTGGTACCACTCTCTGTATTGCAGCAATACCTCCAACAAGGTTTGGTTTTCCATCATCACATCCAATTCATTTTCTTCGATCTCTTTTAATAGATAAGCCGCCACGGTGGTTTCATTTTCCCATTCGTTTTGTCCGAATTCAATAAGGCATCTTACAAGCGCTCTCTCATTGTGTTCATCTTTGTTCAGCAACAATTCTTCGGGCGAATCTGGCAAACTTTCATTGCCCTGCTGCTGTTCGTTGTTTTCGGATGGGGCGGGTGTGAATTTATTTTCTTCCTTACTGATCTTATCCCGAATAATTTTATTCACCAGTGCATTCATACCGGTTTCTTCGATCTTCAATAATTCAGAAACCTGCTTGATGTAATCTTGCCTTCGAGTAAAATCTTCTGCACGATTGATGCGTGCAATGGTTTCAGCCACTTGGTTCACCACTGCACTTTTTTTGGCACTATCGTTGCCGGCATCCTTCAAAGCCACTTCTAGCTGAAAAAGAATAAAGTCCTTTTTATTGGCTGCCACAAATTCTTTAAAGGCGGTGGCACCTACTTTGTTTACATAACTATCCGGATCTTCATTGTCGGGAATGAGTACCAGCTTCACATTCAACCTTTCTTCGAGTGCAAGGTCGAGCCCTCGCAATGCAGCTTTTACACCTGCTCCATCCCCATCGTACACAATGGTGAGGTTGTTGCAATATTTTTTAATCAGTCGAAGCTGATCGGTTGTAAGCGATGTGCCGCCACTGGCTACTACGTTTTCTACGCCTGCTTGGTGCAGACTTACCACATCGGTATAACCTTCTACTAACAAACATTCGTCTGCTTTGTCGATAGCCAATCTGGCAAAATAAGCCCCATATAAAATTTTACTTTTTACATAGATCTCATTTTCTGGGGTGTTGATGTATTTTGGGGCCTTGTCATTTTTTTTAATGAGGCGGGCACCAAATCCCAAAATCTTTCCACTGGGGTTGTGGATGGGAAAAATAATTCTGCCCCTATAGTTGTCTTGTAATTTATCGTCGCGTAGCGTCACCAATCCGGTCTTGATCAACAACTCGGGGCTGTATTGGGCTTCTGTAGCCGATTTGGTAAAACTGTCTCTTGCCTCAGGATTGTATCCGATCTGAAATTTTTGAATAACGTCCTCTCTAAAGCCACGTTCTTTGAGGTAACTCAAAGCAACGTCTTCCCCTTCCGGCGTTTCAAACAATGTTTTGCTGAAAAATTTCTGCGCAAATTGGTTGATGATAAAAAGGCTCTCTGAAGTTTGTAGCTGAATTTTGAATTCGGGACTGGTAGCCGTTTCTTCAATTTCAATGTTGTATTTGTTGGCCAGCCAACGGAGCGCTTCTACATAACTGTATTTCTCTAAGTCCATCAAAAAGCTGATGCTGTTGCCGCTTTTGCCACAGCCAAAACACTTGTAAATTTCTTTGGTGGGGGATACGGTGAAAGAGGGCGATTTTTCGTTGTGAAAAGGGCATAGACCTAAGTAATTGGCACCTCTTTTTTTAAGTTTAACGTAGCCGCCTACTACGTCGAGTACATCAACACTGTTTTGAATTTTTTGTATGGTTTCTTGGCTAATCAACTGTTAAAATAGCCTCAAATTTAGCAACATTCAGCCATTGTTAATCAAATATGAATTTTTGTGTGGCTTATGGCACAGTTTATGAAAATATCCACTTCAAATCATCTACTCTTTTATAGGAAACTCTTTATCTTTAACCTTTCAAAAAAACTAGAACAACATGAGGAAAATTTCTATTGTATCGATGCTGTTTTTTGTCAGCATCAGCGCTATGTCTCAAACACTGGAGGATGTAAATAAATTTCTCGACAAAAAACAATACAGAGAAGCCAAAAC
>JBIIPY010000103.1:0-9082 GCA_044342365.1 Ferruginibacter sp.
ATTTACCTTTAACAAAGCAACGATCTTCTTCAACTTTGGCGTAACAGGTGCCACTGCTGGAGCAAGAACGTATTATTTTGATGACGTAAAATTTGGTGCTATTCCACCACCACCAGCACCACCAGCTCCTACAGTTACCCCTACTGTTGTTTATTGTCAATACGTAACGGCAGTGCCATTAACTGCAACTGCTTTGAGTGGCAATTCATTAAGGTGGTATACCGTTCCAACAGGTGGAACAGGAACTACTACGGCTCCAACTCCTTCTACCGCTGTTGCTGGTAATACTAATTATTATGTAAGTCAGGTGAATCCAACTTCAGGTGAAAGCCCAAGAGCATTGATCACAGTAACGGTGAATGCCGCTCCAGATGCACCTGTTGTAACAACACCCGTAAGCATCTGCCAAAACAGTATTGCTCAAGAATTAGTAGCTACACCTTCAGCAGGGAATACGTTGAATTGGTTTACGGTTGCTACAGGTGGAACCGCAAGTACAACCCCACCTACACCATCTACCAATACAGCAGGTACAACTACTTATTATGTAAGTCAATCAAATAGCCTAGGATGTCAAAGTTCAAGGGCTGCCATTAATGTTACCATTAATGCATTACCTGCAGTGCCTGTTATTACAGCAGCACCTTATACCAGATTGTTTCCGGGGCTGAGTACTACCCTAACTGTATCCAATGCAACTGGCACAGGTAATATATATGAGTGGTTTAGGAATGACTTAACGCTTTCGGGACAAACTTCAAATGCAGTGAATGTAAATGTTGATGGACTCGGAAATTATAAAGTGAAAATTACCAATGCATCAGGTTGTTCTAGGATGTCGAATGCTGTAACAATTGCGGATTCCACCAATGGTAAATTATTTGTTTACCCGAATCCATCAACTGGTCAATTCCAGGTTAGATACTTCAGCGATGTAAACAATCTTCAACCAAGGTCGTTGGCTATTTATGATTCAAAAGGTACATTGGTTTACAAAGGCAAGTATGTAATGTTCGGAGCTTATACTTCGATTTTTGTAGACTTGGGTAATGTTGCACCAGGTATTTATACAATCTATCTGGTAGACAATGATGGTAAAAAATTGAATACGGAGCGAGTAATTATTCAAAGGTAATTGCTACCAATAGCAACTAAAACTAATGGAGCTATCTTAAAAGGATAGCTCCATTTTAGAAATAAATAAAACTTCGATCATTGCGGTATTTTACGCAAATGCTTTAATAAACAATGCAACATAGAAACACATCATTACAGCATCTCTAAAATTTTTTAATGAAAAAGTATCTTTTTATAATTCTACTTGCTTTCACGGGTACACGTGTTGTTGCACAAAATAACAGAGAAGCAGAAATGAATCTTTTTGTTGATTCGCTGATCAAAAAAATGACCTTGGCCGAAAAAGTAGGTCAGATGAACCAATACAATGGTTTCTGGGAAGTAACAGGCCCCGTGCCAAAAGAAGGCAACGCCAAACAAAAGTACGAACACCTCAAAGCTGGTTTGGTAGGTTCTGTTTTAAATGTGCGTGGCGTAGAAAATGTTCGCAAACTTCAGGAGATTGTAGTGAAAGAATCGCGACTGGGTATTCCGCTCATTTTCGGATTGGATGTGGTGCATGGTCACAAAACATTGTCGCCTATTCCGCTTGCAGAAGCAGCCAGTTGGGATTTGAAAGCAATGGAATTATCCGCCAGAGTAGCTGCCATCGAAGCTTCGGCAGTTGGCATCAACTGGACTTTTGCACCCATGGTAGACATCAGCAGAGATGCTCGTTGGGGCAGGGTAATGGAAGGCGCTGGTGAAGATCCATTTTTAGGTTCTAAAATAGCAGTAGCCAGAGTAAAAGGATTTCAGGGTAACGACCTAAGTGCGAACAATACCATCATCGCTTGCGCAAAGCATTTTGCAGGTTATGGTTTTGCGGAGGCTGGTAGAGATTACAACACCGTAGATGTAGGCACATCCACCTTGTACAATATTATTTTTCCTCCTTTTAAAGCAGCCGTAGATGCAGGTGTAAAAACGGTGATGAATTCATTCAACGTACTAAATGGCATACCAGCAACTGCGAATTCATTTTTACAAAGAGATGTGTTGAAAGAGAGCTGGAACTTTAAAGGATTTGTAATTTCTGACTGGGGTTCAGGTGTAGAAATGATCGATCATGGTTTTGCAAAAAACTTGAAAGAAGTAGCCGAATTGTCTGCCAATGCGGGTTCTGATATGGACATGGAATCATATGCATACATTACACACCTGAAAACCCTCGTAGAAGAAGGCAAGGTTAGAATGGCTGTTATTGATGAAGCCGTTCGACGAATTTTAAGCGTAAAATTTGAATTGGGATTATTTGACGATCCTTATCGGTACTGCAATGCTGCTAGAGAAAAAGAATTGTTGTACCATCCAGATCATGCGAAAGCAGCATTGGACATGGCAAAGAAATCGATCGTGTTGCTTAAAAATGAAAATGGATTGTTACCCTTGCAAAAATCACAGAAAAAAATTGCCGTAATAGGCGCGCTGGCCAACGATAAAACGAGTCCCCTGGGAAGCTGGCGCATTGGTTCAGAAGATAGTACTGCTATTTCTGTTGTTGAAGGTTTGAAAAAATTCAGCAATCAATTTAAATATGCAAAGGGTGCCGATGTGGTGACAGGTACGGTAAGTTTCACAAGTGAATTAACCGTCAACGAAACCGATAAGTCGGGTTTTGCGCAAGCCATACAATTGGCTAAATCATCTGAAGTGGTGATCATGGTATTAGGAGAACACGGTTTCATGAGTGGAGAAGGAAGAAGTCGCTCTAAACTGAACTTACCAGGTTTGCAACAAGAACTCTTAGAAGAAGTTTACAAAGTAAATAAGAACATTGTTTTGGTTTTGATGAATGGTCGCCCATTGGCGTTGCCGTGGGCAGCAAAAAATATTCCTGCCATTGTTGAAGCCTGGCAGTTAGGTACAGAGAGTGGTAATGCCATTGCCCAAGTTTTATTTGGTGAATACAATCCTTCTGGCAAATTGCCCATGAGTTTTCCGCGCAGCGAAGGACAAGTTCCGATTTACTATAATCAAATGAACACAGGTCGTCCTGGCCCTAAAACTGATGTGTTTTGGTCGCATTATTCCGACGAAAGCAACCAGCCTTTGTATCCATTTGGGTTTGGATTGAGCTACAGCAAATTCGAATACAGTAATTTGCAAATAGACAGTAGTAATACATCTGCCATCAAAGTTTCTGCTATGGTTAGAAACGCCGGAAAGGTAGGAGGTGAAGAAGTTACACAATTGTACATACACGATAAATTTGCTTCTGTTGTTCGGCCAATTAAAGAGTTAAAAGGTTTTGAAAAGTTTTATCTAGCTCCGGGAGAAAGTAAAAAAGTAAGTTTCACACTCACCGATGAGTTGTTGGGTTTCTTTAACAACAATGGAAAATTTACGGTAGAACCTGGCGAGTTTGAAGTGATGATTGGAACCAGTTCTAACGAAGGATTGAGGGTAAGTTTTTTGTATAAATAAGTACACTTTCCAAAAATAAAAACGCTGTGATGTTACTTATTGTAATCACAGCGTTTTTTATTTTGTATTGTTGAAGAAACAAGCACTCTCTTTGTAAAGCGAACCTACATCAGCTTTCCACTAATTGAATACCAGTTTTTTGCAGGATTATTTTTTTCTCCCTAAACAAATTACCCACCGTCATCTTGAAGGTTTTTTTGCTCATGCCGAAAAATAAATAAATTTCTTCTGGATCCGATTTGTCGTGGTAGGGCAGGTAACCATTGTGTTCTTGCAACAGTCGGAGAATTTTAGCAGCTTCGTCTTCTACTCTTTGGTAACCGGGTTTACCGGCTGCCACGTCTATTTTATTATCATGGTAAATCTTCTTAATGAATCCTTCAAAACGATCGCCTACGCCAATGCTTCTGTAAATTTCGTTGTGGTGCAACACACCGGTATGTTGGTTATTAATGATCACTACATAACCGATATCTGTGCGGCGGTACACGGTTAGTTGAACGGTCTCTAAAGCAGAAACGGTGAGCACATCATTGCTGAGTGTGTTGTCAAATTTTTCGCTGGCTGCAGCCCTGCCGGTTTGTTCATCCCGGTATATCTTCACCAAATACTCCCCATTAGGTAGCATGCCCACATGCTGCTGAGAAGTAGGTACAAATAGGTCTTTCATCAATCCCCAATCCATAAACGCACCTTGTGGGGTAACATTCACGGCTTTTAATTTCACAATGTCACCAATAACGCCGTAGGGTTGCTGGGTGGTGGCAATGAGTAGTTCATCCCCATCATGGTATACAAATACCTTTAGTTCATCACCATCTTTGGTGTTGGCAGGAACAAAACGTTTGGGCAATAAAATACCTTCTGCGCCATCGTCGAGATAAACGCCAAAGTCAACTGTTCTCAGCACTTTTAAGGTATTGTATTCACCTGTTTTAACCATGGTATCTTTTTGTGTTGCAAAGATAGGTGAATAGCAGGCTGCTTAAAATCTCATTATAAGTAGGTGCAAATGGAGGCTTCTAAAAAAAATATATTAGCATTCAAATAGCTAAAACCTTGCAAAATCGCTATAAAAACAAGATTTCAACAATTCAGACTATCTTTAATGCTAATCAATACAATTCTTTTATTTTGAAGTTCACAGCATTCGGTTTCGATGCGCGCCTCATGGAAGGTATCGAAGCCTCCAATTACCAAGACGCTACACCCGTACAGGAACAAGTTATTCCGCATATTTTAGAGGGCCACGATATCATTGCTTCGGCACAAACCGGTACTGGAAAAACAGCAGCATTCCTTTTGCCACTTATACACAGGTTGCTTACCATACCGCACAATCCCAATGGCATCACCTCCTTAATTATTGTACCTACCAGAGAACTGGCAGTACAAATAGAACAGCATTTAGAAGGGTTGTCGTATTTCACTTCTGTAAGCTCCATCGCCGTTTATGGTGGTGGTGATGGACAGGCTTTTGTTCAGGAAAAAAAGGCTTTGAGCACAGGCGCCGATATAGTAGTTTGCACACCCGGAAAAATGATGAGCCACATCAAAATGGGCTATGTAAAGCTAGATACACTTCAGTACTTGGTATTAGATGAAGCGGATAGAATGCTAGACATGGGCTTCTTCGACGATATCATGTTTATCATAGATCACCTGCCTCCCAAAAGACAAAACTTGTTGTTTTCTGCCACCATGCCTCCTAAAATCAGGACCATGGCAAAAAAAATATTACACGAACCCAAAGAAATCAACATCTCTATCAGCAAGCCGCCAGAAAAAATTGTGCAGCACGCTTTTCTGGTTTACGAACCTCAAAAAATTCCATTGATCGTTCACCTGCTCAAAGAGAAAAATTTTAAAAAGGTTGTGGTGTTTTGTAGCAGCAAACTCAACGTTAAGCAACTAACTCGCGATCTGAAACGCAATGGCATCGATGCGGGCGAAATACACAGCGATCTGGAGCAGGACAGCAGAGAAGAAATATTAATGCATTACCGCAGCGGTCGTTTGCCAGTATTGGTAGCCACAGATATCTTGAGTAGGGGTATCGATATCGACAACATCGACCTGGTCATCAACTTCGATGTGCCTCACGATGGTGAAGATTATGTACACCGTATTGGGCGTACTGCCCGTGCAGAAGCTGAAGGCGTTGCTTACACACTGATAAGTGTAAAAGAGCAACGCAAATTTCATTCAATAGAAAAACTGATAGAAAAAGTAGTGCCCAAACAAACCATTCCAACACATCTGGGAGAGCAGCCAGCCTATGCACCCGCTTCTGCACAAGCCAACCCGGCACGCAGAGGTTACTACAACAAACGCGGGGGTAGCAGGCACCATTAAACCAATTTATAACGGCAGCTGAAATATATTTGCAAAAAAATCTTATCAGCGCAACCAACAACATATTAAACAGTCCGGTAGAATACCTAACCGGCATCTCTGCCCAGCGGGGAGAGATGTTGCGCAAGGAATTAAACATCCACAACTTTAGAGACCTGCTGGAACATTTTCCCATCCGGCATATCGATAAAACAAATGTAGGCACCATTGCCAGCCTGCAGCCACAAGACGATTATGCGTATGTAGCTGGCAAACTACTCAGTCTCGACTTATTGGGCGATGGAAGGGCAAAAAGATTGGTTGGTAAACTTAAAGACAACACTGGAATCATTGAGCTAGTTTGGTTTCAAGGTATTAGCTGGGTTCAAAAAGCATTGATACCCGGCCACAGCTACTTGGCTTTTGGTAAGCTCGGTTTTTTTATGGGCACTCCACAAATTGCCCATCCCGATATGGAGCCCTACACCCCACAAAAGGCAACGGGTAAACAATTTCTGGAACCCATTTATCCTTCAACAGAAAAATTAAAAGCCCGCGGATTAAACGGTGCAGCACTCGGCAAAATAATGGGGGAAATGCTGCAAAAAATTCAACCGAAAGATCTATTAGAAAATCTTCCACCGCATATTCTGCAGTCTTATAAGTTGATGGGAAGGTATGAAGCCAATCAGCAGATACATTTTCCTGTTTCAGAAAACAGCCATCAGCAGGCCATGCGCCGTTTGAAGTTCGAAGAGTTGTTTTTTGCTCAAATGCGCATCAACCTCATTAAATTACAACGACATCGTTTTAGCAAAGGCTGGCTGTTTGATAAAGTAGGGGAGCGCTTCAACAATTTTTATAAAAACTATTTGCCTTTTGAGCTCACCAATGCGCAAAAAAATGTGCTCAAAGAAATCAGAAAAGATACCGCTACCGGAAGGCAAATGAACCGCTTGTTACAGGGCGATGTGGGCAGCGGTAAAACCATGGTAGCATTGCTTAGCATGCTTATAGCCGCAGACAACCAGTTTCAGAGTGTATTGATGGCACCCACCGAAATTTTAGCTCAGCAACACTATATCAGCATTACCACTTACCTAAAAGATCTTCCTATACAAGTGGCTTTGCTTACAGGTTCTACCACTGCTAAAAAGCGAAGATTCATCATGCAGGGATGTGCCGATGGCAGCATACACATTTTGTTAGGCACACACGCTGTAATTGAGGATAAAGTGCAGTTTCACAATTTGGGTTTTGCCGTCATTGATGAGCAACACAAATTTGGGGTTGCCCAAAGAGCACAACTCTGGAAAAAAAATACCCTCCCTCCACATATATTAGTAATGACGGCAACACCCATTCCACGCACTTTAGCCCTTACTGCTTATGGCGATTTAGATTACAGTGTGATGGATGAATTGCCTCCTGGTCGTAAACCCATTAGCACCACCCATCGGTTTGAGCAGGCGCGCCCTTCGGTGATGGATTTTATAAAAGAAGAAGTTAAAGCGGGCAGGCAAGCCTACATCATTTATCCGCTCATCGAAGAAAGCAGCAAAGTAGATTATGAAAATCTGATGAAAGGATATGAAGAAGTGAAATCCTTTTTTCCGGAACCAACATACTGGATCAGCATGGTACATGGTAAACAAGATTCTGCTATGAAGGAAGCCAATATGCAGCGTTTTGTGAAGGGCGATACCAACATCATGGTAAGCACAACGGTGATAGAAGTAGGGGTAAATGTACCCAACGCTTCGGTAATGGTTATTGAAAGTGCAGAAAAATTCGGACTGTCACAGCTTCACCAACTCCGAGGAAGAGTAGGCCGTGGCGCCGAAAAAAGCCATTGTATTTTGCTTACAGGGCAAAAACTTAGCAAAGATGCAAGGGAACGCCTAAAAATAATGGTAGCTACCAACGATGGTTTTAAAATTGCCGAAAAGGACCTTGAAATCAGAGGCCCAGGCGAAATAGAAGGTACCCGACAAAGCGGCGCTTTAAACTTTAAGCTGGCCAGCATAGTATTAGACAAGGCGATGTTGGAAGTAGCAAGGGGTGAGGTGGAAAAAATACTTGAAAAAGATCCTGATTTAACATTGACTGAAAATTTGTTCATTAAAAATTTTATGCAGGAACAAAAGCATAAAACGGGTTGGGGCAAAATTGCATAAGTACTTATAAAATCGTTAAATAGTCATTAAAGATTTATTAGAATCATATAAACTGAGTGTGAATTAAATTTTTTATAACTAAATTGTAAATAAAAAAATTCTTGAAAAATATTGTCACCATCATAAAATCAATTTGTCTGCTTGCTTGCTTCACAGTTTCAGCCTTCAGCAGTTATGCCCAAATGGAGTTTGTTGAAAACAAAGGACAATGGAACAGTGCAGTTCAATATAAAGGTGATTTTAAAACAGGGGCATTTTTTCTGGAGAACAAAGGCTTCACAGTAGTAATGAACAAGCCATCAGACGTACAACGTTTGTCTGCCTTTATGCACGGCCATGATAATCCGCTGGCAGCTGGCACTGGTAAAAAAACAGGTGTTCTAACAGATACCATCGTGGTTCAATCATTTGCTTACAAGGTTAAATTTTTGGGAGCGGCCAGCAATCCTTCACGTAAGCCAGACAAGGCACTGCCAACCTACAACAATTATTTTTTGGGAAATGAGTCCTCTAAATGGGCAAACGATTGTAAAGTGTATCAAGCAGTTACTTACGAAAATATTTATCCCAATATCGATATTCGTTATTACAGCGATGGTGGTGTGCTCAAATACGATTTCGTTGTAAAACCAGGTGGCAATCCCAATTACATTGCGATGCAGTATGAAGGGCCCGATAAAGTTTGGGTTAAAGAAAAGGAACTCATCATCGAAACGCCTGTAGGTGTTGTAAAAGAATTGTATCCATACACGTATCAATCACCATTTGGTAAAAAACAAGAAGTGGGTTGTCGTTTTGTGGTAAAAAACAATGTAGTTACTTTTAAGGTAGATGACTTTGATCCTTCTTCTACGCTCATCATCGATCCATCTATTATATTTTCTTCCTTTACAGGAAGCACAGCAGACAATTGGGGTTATACTGCAACACCTGGGCCAGATGGTAGTTTTTTTGCAGGAGGAATAGCATTCTCTTCCGGTTATAGGGTATCACCAGGCGCTTTTCAAACGGCTTATGGAGGCGGTGTT
>JBIIPY010000060.1:0-17841 GCA_044342365.1 Ferruginibacter sp.
TTGGGGGTTATGACATGGCTATTTTTAAATTTAGTGCAAACGGATCAAGCAGATTATACGCTACTTATATCGGTGGATCTGCCAATGAACAACCCCATAGTATGATTGCAGATGCTCAGGGTAATTTGGTGATTGCAGGCAGATCAAATTCTGGCAATTATCCAAGAACAATACCGCTTCAAGGCCCCGGCGGCTCTTACGACATCGTGATCACTAAATTAAATGCCGCAGGAACAGGGTTGATTGGTTCAGTGAAAATTGGTGGTGCTGGAGACGATGGGGTGAACATAAGAAGCAAATATCCATTCACCAATCCTTCTGCCATCAGTCTCAGAAGAAACTATGGGGATGATGCCCGTAGCGAAGTAATACTCGACAACAATAATAATATAATCCTGGTATCCTGTACACAATCTGGCAACATTCCGATTGTAAATGCAGTTCAACCAACTTTTGGAGGTGGTACCCAGGACGGTTACATTTTAAAAATGAATACGAACCTTTCTTTCATTCAGTTTGCCACGTATTTTGGAGGAAGTGAAAACGATGCCTGTTTTGTTACAAGTATTAGTCCAATCACAGGCGATTTATATGTTGGTGGAGCAACCGCAAGTAACAATCTTCCCGGGTTACAGGCCAGTGTTATAGACAATACGTTTAATGGTGGCGATGCAGATGGTTTCATCACTCAATTGAGAAACGACGGTTCAGCCATTATAAGAACTGCCTACCAGGGCACTACAGGTGTAGACTTGGTATACGGTCTAAAATTCGACAGAGCTGGCTTTCCGTATATCATGGGTACTACAACAGGCAACTGGACGGTGGTAAATGCTGCCTTTAGCGATGTGTATCCTGGTGGCGTGAATGCCAAACAGTACATCAGCAAATTACGACCCGATTTATCCGCCTATGTATATTCAACCGTTTTTGGAACCAATTCTACAGTACCGAATATTTCGCCGGTAGCGTTCTTGGTAGACAGGTGCGAAAACGTATACGTTTCTGGCTGGGGTGGTGGTATCAATGTTCAACAGTTGTACACCACAGGAAATACAAGTGGCCTTGCATCTGTTAATCCTTTGACAGGAATTCCGCCAGCTGATGGCAAAGACTTTTACTTTTTTGTAATGGAAAGAAATGCTGCCAGCCAGTTGTTTGGATCGCATTTTGGCCAAAACGGCGGCTTGGGCGATCATGCAGATGGTGGCACCAGCAGATTTGATGAAAATGGAATTATTTATCAGGCAGTTTGTGCCAATTGTACAGGAGGTGCCGTATTTCCTACCACACCAGGTGTATGGGCTAGCACGAACGGGAGTACAAATTGCAACCAGGCTGCTATCAAGATTGAACTGAATTTTGCGGGTGTGAGCGCAGCGGTTCAAGCTTCTATTAATTCGGTAAGAAACGATTCTGCAGGTTGCGTGCCGCTTCGCGTTGATTTTATAGACACTCTTTTTAAAGGAAAAACTTTTTATTGGAATTTTGGAGACGGTTCTCTTGAACAAATTACAACCACCGGTTCTATATCACACTTATTCACCAGCGTTGGAGTTTTCAGGGTTAGGATGATTGCAGAAGACAGTTCAACCTGTAATATCAGAGATACAGCTTTTGTAAACATACGCGTGGGTGACAATGAAGTAGTACCCAATTTTACGATCGCAAAAATTCCTCCCTGCGCAAGTTTGACCATGCAATTTACCAACACATCAACAAATGCTGGAGGAACTGCATTTCGTCCTAGAACTTTTGTGTGGGATTATGGCGATGGATCACCAAGAGATACCGCTGGTTTTAGCCCCCCAAGGCTGCATACTTATGCCTCTGCCGGAACATATTTGGTAACACTGTATGTAATTGATACCAATTTTTGCAATGCGCCAGATACCATCACTAAGCAAATCAGATTAAACCCACTGGTGCGTGCGCAGTTTAATACGCCAGGAACCGGTTGCGCACCATACGAAGCCGTATTTGAAAATACATCTTTGGCTGGTACGAGTTTTTTATGGGATTTTGGAGATGGTTCTACGTCCACAGAAGTAAGTCCTACCCATTTATACAGCAATCCAGGAACGTACAATGTTCGTTTAATTGCAACAGATTCCAGCACCTGCAACATCAGGGATACCTCCGGAATATTTACGATACGGATATTTTCAAAACCTACGGCATTTTTCAATTGGGCACCTAACCCGCCCATTGAAAACACTCCAGTTAGATTCACCAATTTATCTATCGGTGCCAATAGATACCTTTGGAATTTTGGAGATGGCAACAGTTCTACCCTTTCCAATCCAATACATCAATATGAAACAACAGGTTTGTTTAATGCTGAGTTGATTGCGTACAATGATGCCAACTGTACAGACACTTTTAACCTAGATGTAAATGTAATTATTGTGCCTTTGTTGGATGTGCCAAACGCTTTCACGCCAGGGCAAGCAGGCATCAACTCCATCATCAAAGTAGAAGGTTTTGGTATTGGAAAAATGAATTGGCGCATTTACAACAGATGGGGTCAGTTGGTATTTGAATCTACCAGTAAAAGTATCGGATGGAATGGAACTTTTAAAGGAAAACTACAGCCAATGGATGTATATGCTTATACATTGGATGTAGAATTTACCGACGGAAAAAAATTGCGTAAAACAGGGGATATTACCCTACTTAGATAGAAAAAAAGAAGGTTGTTATGAACAGAATAGGGAAAATTTTATTGGTATGTATTTGCCTGAAAAGCAGTACAATGCTGCATGCACAGGATCTTCATTTTTCACAATTTTTCAATTCACCTTTAACCACCAATCCTGCCAACACTGGATTTATACCCGATGCTGATTTTAGAATCGGGGCTCAATACAGAAATCAATGGAGTTCCGTGATGACGGTTCCTTATAAAACTACCAGTGTATTTGGCGACGCTCAGTTGTTTAGAGATCGGTTAGAAAATGGTTGGTTGGGAGTAGGCGGTGTTATTTTAAGCGATGTAGCAGGAAGTGGAAGTTTAAGGTCTACAAAAGTATATGGTTCTGTTGCTTACCACCAGATGTTGGGCAATAGCAGTTTGTTGAGCGCAGGATTCAACCTTGGCTTTGCAGAAAAAAGAATTGATCCTAGCCGTTTAAAATTCCCCGATCAATTTGATGGTAAATTTTTTGATAGCAATATTCCTACCGCAGGTATTCCTCTGGTGAACAGTGCGAGATATTTCGACATGCAAGTGGGCTTAAACTATGCGTACTTTCCCGAAGAAAACGTTTACATCAATGCTGGATACTCTATTCAGCATGTGAACAGACCACGCGAAACCTTTTACGGAGATAATTCAGAAATTGGCATCATTCCAATGCGTCATACTGGTTTTTTGAATGCCATTTTGAAAGTGAATGAAAAAGTAATTTTGAGTCCCAACGTATATTTTAGTACGCAGGCCAAATCATCCCAAATTACGGGCGGCATATTGGCCAATTACAATTTAAGTGAAGCAGGTGAAAAACAATTGATAGCAGGATTGTACTACCGTCACAAAGACGCAGCCATTCCTATGTTGGGCTTTGAGATAAACGCACTCAGGTTTATTTTTAGTTATGACGCTACAGTTTCTTCACTCAATAACTTTAACGGAAGCCGCGGTGCCAGTGAATTTACCCTCATTAAAAAAGGGTTTTATCCTACAAGTGCGGGTCGCCAATCTATGTGTCCGAGCTTTTAATTTCAGCATACAATAAAACAGCGGTTGCAAATATTTTCCGATGTTTGCTAAAAATATCATTCATGACCCTACAAGTTGTTCAGGAAAAATTGATGGAGCCACTGGCAATGTTCAGGGTAATTTTGGGAGAGGCCTACGTTTTCACTGATGAGGAGAGCTTAAACAAGTATGCACACGACGAAACTGAAAATCTACATTTTTTACCAGATATCGTTGTAAAACCCATCACTGCAGCCGAATTGAGTGCGGTGATGAAAATTTGCAATGAACGTAAAATACCGGTTACACCCCGAGGTGCAGGTACTGGTTTAAGTGGTGGTGCCCTGCCGCATTTTGGTGGCGTATTGGTGTCATTTGAACGCATGAACAACTTCGATATTGATGAAAGAAACCTTCAGGTTACAACTGGGCCCGGTGTTATTACAGAAGTATTGCAAAATGCTGTGAAAGAAAAAGGCTTGTTTTACCCGCCCGACCCAAGTAGCAGAGGAAGCTGTTTTATAGGTGGAAATATTGCTGAAAACAGCGGTGGTCCAAAAGCCGTTAAATATGGAGTGGTGAAAGATTATGTGCTGAACCTGCAAGTGGTGTTGCCAAACGGTGATATTATTTGGACGGGTGCCAACGTGCTCAAAAATTCAACCGGATACAATCTTACTCAATTGATGGTAGGAAGTGAAGGCACCCTTGGTTTGGTGACCAAAATTGTATTAAAATTAATCCCGCATCCAAAATTCGATCTTCTGATGCTGGTACCTTTCCGCAACTTAGAAAAAGCAGGGGAAGCCGTGAGTGCGATCTTCAGGGCAGGATTCACGCCTAGTGCATTGGAATTGGTAGAAATAGATGCTTTAAAAATTGTGAGCAGTTTTGTAGATAGTACAGCCGTTCCTGTTAGTGACGACATTGCCGCTCATTTGATCATTGAAGTAGATGGCAATCACTTAGAAACTTTGATGGCCGAAATGGAAGCCATTGCCGAATTGCTCGTTCATTACGATTGTGGAGAAGTATTTTTTGCAGACGATGCACAACAAAAAGCCGAACTATGGAAACTTCGCAGACGCGTAGCAGAGGCCGTGAAATTGGCAGGTTATACCATCGAAGAAGATACAGTAGTGCCCAGAGCAGAGCTGCCTGCTTTAATAAGAGGTGTAAAAGAATTGGGTAAACAATACGATTTTGATGTGGTATGTTACGGTCATGCAGGCGACGGAAATTTGCACGTACGTATAAAGAAGGAAGGAAGTATTTTCAGCTTAAATAACCAGTCTGTTATTCCCGCACTCCGTGCATTGTTTGCTTTGGTAAAAAAACTGGGTGGAACCATCAGTGGAGAGCATGGTATTGGACTCATTCAAAAAGAATACATGGATATTGTATTTGATGAAACACAACTCAACATCATGAGGGGAATTAAAAAAACATTTGATCCTAATAATATTCTCAATAGCGGAAAAATATTTGACTAATAAACCAGAAGCCATCGTTAGAAAAATATGCTTTTGCTTGTATTCAACAGTTCTTTCGTTTTACTTGCGCAGGATGATGTGGTAGATGATAGAAAAGGAAAGTTTAAAAAAGAGAACCTCTTTTCTGGGGCAGGTATAAACTTATCATTCGGTAATCAAACCACTTCACTGGGTTTAATTCCTCACTTTGGATACAGCATCAGCCGATTTGTAGTTGTAGCGGTTTCATTGGGCTACAATTATATTTCGCAGCGCGATAATACCGGTTGCACAATCAATATAGTCCAATATCGGCTATCGCCTCATTGTACTATTTGTTTGATACCATCGGCATTTACTCCCGAAAGCATTCGGGATAAGATTTATAAAATATTGGCATATTATATAAATCACATTGGTATTACAATGAACAGGTTGGCAGCCTACAGGTGGGCGCTGGATATGCTGGTGGCAGAAACCCCGGTAGCAACACCTATTATTACTTTTCAGTGATGTGGCTAAAAATCAGAACTCACCCTACATAGATGAGTTTAACAGAGCCATTCCACTTATCAGAGCAGGTTTTAATGTAGGTTTATTTCAGGGCCGTTTTGCAAGAGGCAATCTTTAAAGAAAAGGAAGCAATTCCTCAGCTTGATTGAGCATGGTGATTTTTTCATCCGGGTCGCCATAAAGAAATTCTTCCTGCATCATTTTGCGAATGTGTTGCATTAAATGATTGTAAAAACCATCGGTATTTAAAAAAAATATTTTTTTGTTGTGAATGCTCAGCTGGTTCCAGGTGAGCATTTCAAATACCTCATCTAATGTACCATAACCTCCAGGCAGAATTACAGCCGCATCACATTTTTCATACAGCATTTGTTTTCTGATATGCATGGTTTCTACAACATGTAATTCTGTTAACCCCTTATGATGCTGTTCCCACTCCATTAACACCTGCGGTATAATACCTATAACTTTTCCATCGTTCTCTAAAGCAGCATTGGCTACAGCCCCCATCAGCCCTTTGTTTCCGCCACCATATATTACAGTAATGTTGTTGTCTGCTAATAATTTCCCCAACATTCTTGTTTGAATTTCAAAGTTTTGATTGGTACCCGTTTTACTCCCGCAAAAAACCGCAATTGCTTTTATCCTATTCATTTAAATGATTTATGCAGCAAAGGGAAAACATTTTTCTTTATCTTCAAAACTTATTACCGTCATTTATAATTTCATAAAAAGTAATTATGTCTCCTGTAGTATTGTTTTCATTTGTAATAGGTTACTTTTTGTTGTTGCTGGGGGTAGCTTGGTATACTTCAAGGGGTTCCAATAATGAATCATTTTTTATTGGCAATAAAAAAAGTAACTGGATGTTGGTGGCTTTTGGTATGATTGGTACTTCCTTAAGCGGTGTAACCTTCGTAAGCGTTCCTGGAGGTGTGGCTACCGGCAATTTCTATTATTACCAGATTGTAATAGGATACCTGTTTGGATACCTCACCATTGCCTATGTGTTGCTACCTCTGTATTACAAAATGAACTTAACCAGCATTTACAGTTATCTAGAAAATAGATTTGGCGTTAATGCACATAAAATTGGGGCTTCCTTTTTTATACTATCTAGATCTGTAGGTGCCACTGCTCGTTTATATTTAGTGATTAATATTTTACAGCTGTTTATCTTAGACAAGTTGGGCGTTCCTTTTGAAGTGACCACTTTTGTAATTCTATTGATGATACTTTTGTACACTTTTGAAGGAGGTGTTAAAACCATTATTTATACAGATACATTACAAACCTCCGGCATGCTCATTGGTTTGCTGGTGTGCATTTTTGTGATCATCAAAGCATTGGGAACCGATTTTTCCGGCGCCTTAGATATGATGAATGCAAAGGGTTACACACAGGTTTTTAATACAGATGTGAAGTCGGGTTCTTTTTTTCTAAAACACATTATTGGCGGTATGTTCATTGCCATTGCCATGACTGGTCTTGATCAGGAGATGATGCAAAAAAACATCAGCGTAAAAAACCTGAAAGACTCCCAAAAAAATATGATGAGTTTTACGGCAGTATTGATGGTAGTAAACTTTTTATTTCTTTTTCTTGGAGGAATCCTCTATTTGTATGCTTCTGCCAATAATATTAAAGCTGCGCCAGACGATCTTTTTCCAACCATTGCACTCAGTGATGCCTTCAGTGGAACCATTGGTGTGTTGTTTATCATCGCTTTGATATCGGCATTGTTCCCCAGTGTAGATGGCGCCATCACTTCCTTAACATCTTGTTTTTGCATAGATATCATCGGACTCAACAAAAGCAACGATGATGAGAAGGCAAAAAAACGAACCAGATTAAAAGTGCATTTCAGTTTTGCTGCCATTTTCTATTTATTGGTGTTGGTGTTTAAATACATTGATGATAAACTTATCATCGACTTCATTTTAAAATTTGCGGGTATCACATATGGTCCGCTATTGGGATTGTTTGCATTTGGTATTTTAACAAAACGTACGTTAAAAGAAAGTCTCATTTGGCCAGTGTGTATCATTGCACCAGTGCTTACGCTACTGCTAGATATGCTCAGCAGTCCAAAATGGTATGAAAGCAAATTGCACATGCAATTGGGTCTCAATGATATTTCTGCGAGTATTTTTAACGGATACGTCATCGGCAATGAGTTGATCCTCATCAACGGCTTCATCACTTTTATGGGATTGTTATTTATCTCTAAGAAAACTTACAATTTTTATAAATGGAAATAGTTTCAATAAAAGCAGAATCTTACGCGGCATCTTTCACGTCGCCTTTAGATATACTGTTACAAGAACTGCACGATCATACATTGGCACAACATCCACAAGCCCACATGCTGAGTGGAATGGTACAGGGAAAGTTTTTAGAATTTTTTAGTACAGCCATCGCACCTTCCAGAATTTTAGAAGTGGGTACTTTTACCGGCTTCAGTGCTTTGTGTTTAGCAAAAGGACTCAAGGCCGGAGGGGAATTACATACCATTGAAATAAGAGAAGAAGACGCCCATACAGCTGCCAGTTTTTTTAACAGATCTTTATATGCATCTCAAATAAAATTACATCTCGGAAATGCGATAAAAATCATTCCCTCACTCCAACATGTTTGGGATCTGGTATTCATTGATGCCGACAAAGTGAACTATATTGATTATTACGAGTTAACTTTACCGCGATTACAGCAAGGTGGTTGGATCATCGCCGATAATGTACTTTTTCATGGACAGGTTTTGGAAGAAACAATAAATGGAAAAAATGCAGTTGCCATTCACCAATTCAACCAGCACGTTAAAAATGATGATAGAGTAGAGCAGGTACTCATCAGCCTTCGCGATGGATTATTATTTATTAAGAAAAAGCATCAGATACAATGAAAGCCATTCTTAGCATCACCTTATTTTTTTTAGTGGGAAGTGTTGTTGCACAACGCATGACTACTCAACAATACATAGAAACATACAAGGACGCTGCCATCGCCCAAATGAAAAGATTGGGTGTGCCAGCTTCCATCATCCTCGCTCAGGGAATCCTCGAAACTGAATCGGGCAACAGCGATCTCGTTAAAAGATCTAACAACCATTTTGGCATCAAATGCAAAAGCAGCTGGACAGGAGAAAGTGTTCGACACACAGATGATGCACCCAATGAGTGTTTTCGAAAATATACCAGTGCCATGGAAAGCTACCAAGATCACAGCGATTACCTCTATAATTCTCCCCGATACGAATCATTGTTTAAACTGTCTCCAACAGACTACAAAAGCTGGGCTTATGGTTTAAAAAAAGCAGGATATGCTACCAATCCCCAATACCCCCAAATACTCATCAGTAACATCGAAAAATACAATCTGCAACAATACAATGAACCAGCATCTGGCGACAGAATGGCCGACCTAGCAAGTATTCAAGTAGCTGAACCAATAAAAGAGGCCTCCAATGCTACATCTCTTAAAAATACCCCCAGCCATGTTGGAGCACCCGTTGTTGTAGAAAAAGAACCCAACGCTTTTAAAAAATTATTTTCAAATAAAAAAAACACATCAAAGCAATACTTCAATAACCTGAAGGCTGTGATGGCATTTAAGGGAACTTCTTTATTGGCTATTGCTACTGAAAACAACATTGCCTTGTCGAAATTATTAGAGTACAATGATTTAACCGATGATGGTTTATTAGATGCGGACCAATGGATTTATCTGGAGAAAAAACGAAAAGAAGGCAATAGCAATACGCATACTGCCTTGCAAAATGAAACCCTACAGCAGGCTTCTCAGTTTTATGCTGTACAACTCGATCAATTGGCTTTGTACAACCAACTTAATGCAAATGCCATACTTAAAAAAGGTCAAACCATTTATTTAAAACCAGCCGTTTTTACAGAGAATACCCCCGCTGCATCCACAACAACTACAAAAGTGGATGTGCAACTCGCAGCTATTAAAAAGGTACACGAAGTACAACCCAAAGAGGGATTGTACAGCCTCGCAAAAAAATACAATATTAGCATCGAAGAAATAAAAGAATGGAATCAACTTACATCCAATGATATTAAAGTGGGTCAACAACTGATCATCGCAAAATAAACGGCAATATGTCTCTCATTACTGTAAAAGATAAAAACTTTATTCCTTACCTCACGGCTTCCCAAATAGACGAACAAATTAAGAGATTGGGAAAAGAAATTAACCGCGATTATGCCGGAAAAAAGCCCTTGTTTATAGCCATACTCAATGGATCGTTTATGTTTGCGTCAGACCTTTTTAAAGAATTGGATTGTGAACCTGAAATTTGTTTTATAAAGCTGGCTTCCTACAAAGGAACAAAGAGCACGGGGAATGTAATTACTTCCATCGGGCTCGATGAATCGTTGAAAGAAAGACATGTTGTTATCTTGGAAGATATTGTGGATACTGGCAAAACCCTGAGCGAGTTTCTGCCACAATTACACGATCAACAACCAGCCTCTTTAAAAATTGTAGCATTGCTTCACAAACCCGAAGCATTGCAATACCACTTAAAAATTGATTACCTTGGATTTGAAGTACCCAACAAATTCCTCTTGGGTTTTGGGCTTGATTATGATGGGCTCGCACGAAATTTAAAGGAAATTTTCAAATTGGAAGAGTAGATACTTTGTTACTGTTAGGAAATAATATGCTTCAATATGCGTTAATACCTCATTAACAATTGCTTGAAAAAACTTATCATATATTGTTCAACGTTTTTTTTGTCACTAACCTGCTCTGCTCAGTACTATCTAAGGGGAGAAGTTAAGGACGAACAAAACAGACCTCTTCAGAATGCAAAAATATATTTGCACTCTGCAAAAATCCTATACAACAGTGGGATAAAAGGTAGTTTTGGCATTAGCGTTCGGGAATTGTATGATTCTATTACCATCAGCCTCGACGGTTATGAAACCAAAGCCCTCAAGGTTAAAACAGACACCTGGCAATCGATTGTGCTAAAAGTTTCTGCTGCCCACGCAACAAAAAATAAACAAAAACTTATTTCTGTTACCAAAAATATTACGCAAAGCAGTAAATACAACTGGTTTGTGAATGATGAAACTTATTTTCAATTGATAGAAAATCAGTTTGTAGAATGCGATAAATATCCCAACACCGGCTTTTCGCTTAATGTAAACAAAGCCTCTTACAGCAATGTACGACGCTTCCTCAACATGAACAGTACCGTACCGCCAGATGCAGTGCGAGTAGAGGAAATGGTGAACTACTTTAACCTTTATTACACCGAACCTTCCCCCAATGAAACCTTTCACATAAGTAGTCAACTAACGTCAAATCCATGGAATAACAAAGAACAATTGCTGTTCCTGAATATTAGTGCAAAAAAATTAGACTTGCATGCAATCCCTCCGGGCAATTTCGTATTTCTGATAGACGTCTCGGGTAGTATGGATATGCCCAACAGACTGCCTTTGTTAAAAGCAGCTTTTCAATCATTCGTAAAAAACCTGCGGCCCATAGATACCATGTCTATCGTAATGTACGGGGGAACGGTTGGTGTTTGGCTTCAACCCACTTCAGGTGCCGAAAAAGAAATCATTAGCAAATCTATCGAAGAACTTACCGCGCAAGGAGACACACCTGGAGAATCTGCCATAAGGGCTGCCTATAAACTGGCCGAAAGCACCTTCATTAAAGGAGGTAACAATCGCATCATTCTTGCTACAGATGGTGATTTTAATGTAGGAGAAACCTCTGAAAAAGCCATGGATGAACTGATTACCAAAATGCGACAAACGGGTGTTTACCTCACCTGTTTGGGTGTTGGTATGGGTAATTTCAAAGATTCAAAGCTTCAAACACTGGCCAAAAAAGGCAATGGCAACTATGCTTATCTCGATGATATCCATGAAGCTGAAAAAGTAATGGTTCAAGAACTTACCCAAACCTTTTATGCCGTGGCCAATGATGTTATGATGAATGTTCAGTTCAATGCCTCCATGGTGAAAGAGTACCGCCTTGTTGGATTTGATAATAAAAGAGAAGCAATAGCTGATGAAACCAATGACCTGGAGGGCGGAGAAATTGGCAGTGGCAATAGCACGCTGGCTGTTTTTGAAATTATACCAACCGAACAAAATTTAAATTCCAACAATGTAGGTGTTGAAGAAGCCATTGCACATTTACAGTTAAAATACAGTTCCCTTAACGATACCAGTATGTTGAAAATGCAACATACAGTGCCCAATAATTATTTGCCCTTCGAAAGTATTCATAAAGATCTTCAGTTTGCAACAGTGGTAAGTATGCTCGCCCTCAAACTGAAACATTCATCGTATGTTAACGGTATAGACTGGTTAACCATTGATATGCTGGCACAACAAGTTGTGAATAAAAAAGACTATCTGCAAAACGAATTTTTGAAGCTATTAGAGAAGGTACAGAAAATTTACCCCCAAAAAAAGAATAAAAAAACCAAAGTACGAACTTCTTGAACCTATTAAAAAAGCCCGCTGTTGCGGGCTTTTAAGCTATTTTGACTATTGAAATTAATTTACTTCAACTGCATCGTTCAATTCATTGTCAACCAAAATTCTACCACAGTTTTCACAAACCATTACTTTTTTACGAAGTTTGATTTCACTTTGTTTTTGTGGAGGAATGGCATGGAAACAACCACCGCAACTGTCCCTTTCTACGGGTACTACAGCAAGGCCATTTCTGTAATTTTTCCGGATACGATCGTAGCTCAACAACAAACGCTCGTCTACATGACTGCGTGCGCCATCAGCTTCTTTGTTGAACGTTTTTTCTTCTTTCTCTGTTTCGCTGATAATTTTTTCTAACTCAGACTTTTTACCATTGAGGTTGGCTTCTTTGGTTGCAACTGCTTTTTTTGCAGACTCTAATTGTTTTGCTTTTTCAGCAATTTCTTCGTTGGCGTCTTTGATGTGTTTTTCACATAATTTTTCCTCCAACTGCTGCATCTCAATCTCTTTGTTGATGGCTTCAAATTCGCGGTTGTTCTTTACATTCTCACTTTGCTTCTCGTATTTTACAATAAGCGCTTTCGCCTCTTTGATGGCTTCTTTCTTTTGATCAATAAAATCGCTTATACCGTTGATCTCTTCTTCTACGCGGGTTTGGCGAGCGTGCAAACCTTCAATTTCATCTTCTAAATCTTTTACTTCCATAGGTAATTCACCTTTCAGGATTTGAATTTCATCTAGTTTGCTATCAATTTTTTGCAAGCGAACCAGGGAAGTTAATTTTTCTTCAACAGAAAATTCTTTAACGGAAGCCATAGTATTTATTTGTTTATTATTTTGTTTTGCCAGCTGTATACCGCTTATCACCTTTTGTTGTGTCACTCACTTCAACAGGAAATCATCCATTCCCATCTACTTAAAATAACACACAGGGTTGGTATTCACACCAGTTTTAAGGACGGCAAAGTTAAGGAATTTTCCCCTCAAAAAATCAAATAGCAGCTCAATGGTAAATTGTTCACTTTCATAGTGGCCAATGTCTGCCAGTACGATTTGCTGATCTGCATCAAAAAATTCATGGTATTTTAGGTCCCCGGTTAAGTAAACATCAGCCCCTGCCGCAATAGCCGCCTTAGTTAAAAAGCTTCCTGCACCCCCACAAAGGGCCACTTTTTGAATGGGTTTGTGTCTAAAAGGACTGTGTTTGATAACTGGAATTTGAAAAAGTTGCTGAATTTTTTTGAAAAATGCTGCTTCATCCATCTTTTCAGGTAAATTTCCTAACATTCCACTGCCGGTTTCTGCGTATATATTATCGAGGTTGTGTATATAATAAGCTACTTCCTCGTAGGGATGGTTGGTTTTCATGGTTTGTACGATGTCATGTTGTTTCCAGGCCGGGAAGATGACGTCAATTTTTTCTTCCACTTCCAGATGCCGCTCACCCGGATTGCCTACAAAAGGGGTACTGCCTTCCATCGCTTTAAAACTCCCTTCTCCCACAACACTAAAACTGCATTCACTGTAGTTGCCAATACTTCCTGCACCTGCTGCAAAAAGTGCGCTCAGTAATGCTTCTTTGTGGGCGGTGGGTACAAAAACAGACAATTGCTGCAAAACCGATTGTTTGGGCGCTAAGATATGCCGGTTTTGCAAACCCAATACATCAGCAATTTTGCCATTCACCCCATGTATCACATTGTCGAGGTTGGTATGAATGGCAAACAATGCAATATCGTATTTGATGGCAAGGATCAGCGCCCGTTCTACGTAATTATTGCCGTTTATTTTTTTCAGGCCCTTGAATACAATCGGGTGGTGTGCAATCACCAAATTTATTTTTTTATCAATGGCTTCCTGTATCACTGCTTCGGTGGCGTCTAAACAAACCAATGCCCCTGTACATTCCCATTGCTGGTTGCCTGTTATTAGCCCAGCATTGTCGTAATCTTCCTGCAAAGAAGGATGGGCATAAAAATTTAGTTCGTTTATGATTTCTTGTATAACCATTGGCTTATTTTAGCATTTTATAAAATTAAGCTAATTTCCAACTTATAAAACGTACCGTATGAAACGTATTTGTTTGCTTTTAACAACAGCCATTCTCACACTAACATTTTATTCTTGTCAAAAAGAAATTACTGGCGAACCAGCTGTACCAGTACCAAACCCCATTCCAACCCCGGTGCCACCTGCGCCAAAAGCAGTCATCGATCAAATATTTTTGATTGACAGTATATTTGGAGTTCCCGTTAATGATACTGTTCGCACCATCAATTATGTATACGATGGTAGAAAAAGGGTCACTGCTATTTTGGAGTATGACGTGCATCCAGTGTTGCCCCAAAGCAGACCAGAAAATGGTACATTTTATTTTTACAATGGCAACGATACCATTCCCAACAGAACCATCCGTGTGCTAGATAATGGAAATGGTGCCTACGATTCCAGCATCATTTACCACAGCTACGATGCATCGTTGAGACGTGTGTATGATTCTACTTATTATTCTAACAATGTTACAGGCGGTATTTCTACCAAAATTGATCGTTATACCTACACAGCCAATGCCATTTATGTACGTACCTATAATAACAACAACCCTTCTTTTATTATAAGAGATACCACCCTTTTAGACAATAGAGACAATCTAATATTTGGGAAAAAATCATCTTATACTTTCGATTATGAATTTGACAGCAGAATCAATCCTTTTACTACACTGACTAATTTCAAGGCGCTCAATATGGTGTTGGAAGGGGAAGATTGGTTTTATTTTTTTCTGTTGAAAAATACCAACAATATTACCGCAGTTGACGAAGATTATGGAACCGGACCAATTGATAATCCACCTTTCATTTACACTTATTTACCAAACGGATTTCCGCAAAGATCTATACAAGACTTCGATTTTGGTGAATTTGAGATTATCGCATACAAATACAAACTACTTTAAATATTCGATCTTTTTTCATGAGCACATTGTATGAACAATACCAATTTACCCTTCAAAAAATAGCCGACCTGCGTTACGCTTCCGCAGTATTGCAATGGGATCAGGAAACTTATCTGCCTAAAAAAGGAGCAGGCATTAGAGGCAGACAAATAGCTACGCTCACTGAATTGGCGCATGAGCAATTTACCCATCCACAATTGGGTGATTTATTACATCAACTTTCGCAAGACAGTTCACTGGATCAAAAGCAGCGAAGCAATGTGATGCTTAGTTTATATGATTTTGAAAAAAATAAAAAACTACCTGCCCCATTCGTTAGAAAAATGAGTGAGGCCGTTAACCATAGTTTTCATGCATGGATCGAAGCACGCAAACAAAACAATTTCGGGAGCTTCTTACAGCCACTTGATGCCATCATCGAACTCAAAAAACAGGAAGCTGATTTACTGGGTTATGAAAAACATCGGTACGATGCTTTGATGAATGATTACGACAGAGGCTTAACAGCGGCTACCGTAGATCAACTTTTTGCATCTTTGAGAAGGGATTTATCTCCACTGCTTCAGCAAATTGCTTCCAGACCTGCACCAGCAGATGATTGTTTACACCAGACATATAACAAAGATGCGCAGTGGAAATTGGGAATAGATATGCTTAAAAAAATGCACTTCGATTTTGAAGCAGGTCGGCAAGACATTAGCGAACATCCCTTCACCATCAACTTCAACAGCCAGGATGTTCGGGTAACTACCAGAATAAATGAAAATGATTTTGCCAATATGCTCTGGAGCTGCATTCACGAAGGGGGGCACGCATTGTACGAACAAGGTCTTCCCGCAAGCGAGTACGGGTTACCGTTAGGCGAGTATTGCAGCCTCAGCATCCATGAAAGCCAAAGCAGGTTATGGGAAAATTGTGTTGGAAGAAGTTTGCCTTTTTGGAAAGGTCACTATCAAAACATTCAGCAGCAATTTCCGCAGCAGTTTGGGGCTGTTGATCTAGAAGATTTTTACAAAGCCATCAACAAAGTACAACCCTCCCTCATTAGAACTGAATCTGATGAACTCACTTACCACTTTCACGTGATGATTCGGTACGAAATAGAAAAGGAACTCATCGGCGGCATCATTGGTGCCAAAGATATTCCCGCCCGTTGGAACGAATTGTACCAACAATACCTGGGCGTATCTGTACCCGATGATAAAAGTGGATGCTTGCAGGACGTGCATTGGAGCCATGGAAGTTTTGGTTATTTTGCCACCTATAGCATCGGAAGTTTATATGCTGCACAAATCTATGCAGCTATTTTGGCCCAAAAGCCATCTATCAAAGAGGAAATGAGCAATGGCAATACCCATTCAATATGGGCCTGGCTTCAACAACATATTTATCCTTTTGGACGTTTTTACAATTCAGAGGAATTATGCGTGAAGGCAACCGGTACAACACTTTGCAGTAGCCATTTTATTGAATATGTTACAGAAAAATACAAGGGGGTTTACGGCATTTAAAACGCTTGTCTGCTTTATATTCAAAATAAAAAAAATCTGAAGTCCATGAGTACAGCAAATTTTTCGAATTTATTTTACAAATGGCGATTTGTGATCGCACTCTTTTTTGCTGCAATGATCTTGTTATTACAAAGCTGTAGAAAAGATGCGCCCGCACCTACCATAGACCTGTTGCAACAATACTTTGAAGAGAATGTACTGAACCGCGAATTTAGGGTTTCACTGGCAACCGACAATGGCACCAACCTCACTTCACAATACGATGGTTGGACGTTCCGGTTATTGAAAAATACCTTTACAGACGGGCCCATGACTGCCATTAAAAATGGCCAAACCTACACAGGCACCTGGTCATGCACAGAAGATTACGGTAAGCTTACCATCAACATTACCCAGCCATCTATTCCAGCACCCTTTGTGTTTATTAACAGGGCCTGGCGCTTCACCAAAAAAGATATTCCCACGATGGAGTTGGCACCTTGGGGAAGTACAGCAGCCATAGTATTACACATGCAACGCGTGTGATATGATTTATTGAAACGAAGTGAATAAGTCTTTAAAAAAAATTACACCGATACATACTATAAGTTGAACAACCTTCGTTTATACTTTGATTTCCATTGCCTAAGGGCATTACCTCTCAAACCACAAAATGAAACAAACAATACATTTCCAACATTTTATTGGCGACGATCGCATTAAGTAATGCTGGCAGCAAAACCGTTAACGGCCAAGCGTTTTGCTCCGTCATCCAATAGTAACTGATGGTCCTTCAATTTCATAAAAACCACTGTAGCAGTTTTTAAGAATTTGTTTTTATGGATTGTTTGGATTAAAAAATCCCTGCCTTTTGGCAGGGTTTTTATTTACACCCACTTTGTTAAACTTAAACAAAGTAGATTTGTTACTACATTCATTTAACTAACTTAAAACTATTCATTATGGCATTATCAGTGGGTGAAAAAGCACCGGATTTTGGACTGTTTAATTCGGAAAAATCAAAGGTTACCGTAAGCGATTACGCAGGTAAAAAAAATGTATTAATCCTGTTTTTCCCTCAGGCATTTACAGGTGTTTGTACCAAAGAGCTTTGTTCCATAAGGGATGGTATCAACAAATACCAGAACGAAAACACAGAAGTATTGGGTATTTCCGTTGATTCTGTGTTTACCCTTGCGAAGTTCAAAGAAGAACAATCGTATAA
>JBIIPY010000155.1:0-3695 GCA_044342365.1 Ferruginibacter sp.
AAAAATATATTGTAGAAAGTAAAGTGGTATTGTTTGAAGGGGATGGTTATTCGAAAGAGTGGGAAGAAGAAGCAGCAAAAAGAGGATTGGCAAACGTAAAAACCACCCCACTAGCACTCGATTTTTATGTGAGCGACAAAGCCAAAAAACTCTTTGAATCGAATCACATCTTCACACATGCAGAACTGGAAGCTCGTCATGAAATTATGCTCGAAGACTATATTAAAAAAGTACAGATCGAAGCAAGGGTAATGGGCGATTTGGCAAGTACACAAATTTTACCTGCAACAGTTACCTATCAAAATGAGTTGATTCAAAATTTATTGGGTTTGAAGGAAGCAGGTTTACCAGAAAGCACTTATGCCAATCAACTGCAGATTTTGGAAACATTGAGCAAACACATGAACATCATTGCAGACAATGTTGAACAGATGATTGAAGCGCGCAAAGTGGCCAATGAACTGAGTGATACCAGAGAAAAAGCCATTGCCTATTGCGAAGAAGTAAAAGGCAAATACTTCGACCTCATCAGATACCATGTTGACAAATTGGAATTGATGGTTGCCGACAAATACTGGCCCCTTCCCAAGTATAGAGAAATGTTGTTCCTCAGATAATGAATTCAATTTGTTTTATACAGCTAAGAGCTGCTCACTTGAGCGGCTCTTTTTATTGGTCAGCAATACAGCATGCTGTTTTTATTTTGAATTTCTTAACGAAAAGGTTTCCTACTTTTAAGGGATGAAACTAAAAACGCTTATCCTATTCTGCATGTTGTTTGTAAACTTGTGCTTGAGTGCACAAGACAACGAAACCCAGTATAAAAAAGTAGATGAATTTGTAAACAGCATGGGGCCGCTTACTGATAAAAATGTTTCTACCATTGCAGACACTTTAACACGTACCCTTGGCAGCAAGGAGTTAAAGGCAAGAGCTATCTTCTTCTGGATTGCCAATAACATAGCCTTGGATGCGAAAGCCATCAAATCTAACGACAATAGAAAAACATTACCAGAGGAAGTGGTTAAAAATAGGAAAACCACCGCACAAGGTTTTGCAAAACTTTTTCAGGAAATGAGCAGCATTGCCAATATTCGTTGCCTAGTGGTAGATGGTTTTGTAAAAAATACCGTAGAAGAAATCAATGAACCTGCAGATGAAGTAAACCATTCTTGGAATGTTTTGCAACTTGGACAAAGCCCGGAGCAATGGTTTTATATTGATGCAGCCAAAGCAAGTGGCACCCTTGATAAAAAAATGAGCGGTTTCGTTAAAGATTTTACTGGAGAATATTTTTTTGCAGACAGAACTTTATTTAACCTCGATCATTTTCCCGAGAATGATGCTTGGCAGCTGGGCCCAGGCCCTAAAAGTAAAAAAGAATTTTATGCACTTCCTGTTTTGTACAATGCAGCATATACTTACGGATTTAAAAAATTAGCACCAGCAACTGGCTTTATAAAAACCAAGGTAGACGCAAAATTAATTTTCAACATCTCTTACACTTCCCCAAAATCTATTGGCTCAGTATCTCTGTTGATAGGCGATGGCAGAAAGCCCATCAAACCAGAACCCATGAATTTTACATCCAGTAATGGGGCTATTACTTTTACTTATCAGTTTAAAGTAGAAGATAGTTTTCCGTTAAGGGTGCAGGTGAATGAAAATACAGTATTAGAATATATGGTAGAAGTTAATTGATTTTGTTTGCTTTTTCTGCCCGCAACATGGCGCCAAAATCCATATGCAGCGCCATGGCACGCAACGTCATGGCAATGCGTTTTATTTGGGTAGCTTCTGTTTTTGCTTCTTCAATCCATTTCGAATAATACATTTGATGCGATTGCGGAAGTTTACTAAAGTTGCTCATTGCCGGTTCATCATTCAACCAAACACGCTAGCAACAGGGCATTTACTCTTCTCTCCGAATTGTCTAACGAAAGACGAACCCTTACCCGATCCCCTGCTTTTTTACGAATGCCTTTTCGCATGCTGGCATTAACTGCCAAAATAAAAAGTGCATCCCCCATCGGAATCAATGCCACTCCTTGAATGGCGAATTCATCTAAACAACCTTTAACGCGAAACGATTTTTTAATACCAGCGCCTAATGAATTAGACACTTTTGTAGGAATATCGATGTAAGTCCAGCCAGTTTTTTCTCCTTTAGAATCAAACTTTTTTAGCATCGCTTCAAACATCAGTTCCATAAAAATTTCTTTGTTTAAAAGTACTGAAAGAATTCGTAAGATTTCATCAACCAATTTTGATGAAGACTGTTAAACAACTCATGAATATTCTTATTACAGGTGCCAATGGTTATATAGGCCAACGACTGATTCCCGTTTTGCTGGAAGCCAACCATCACTTGTACTGTTGTGTTCGCCAGAAAAAAAGGTTCGACGCCACCTACACACATGAAAATATTACCGCCATCGAAATAGATTTTTTAGAGGCAGATAAAGAGTGTGTGCTCCCTGAAAAGATAGATGTGGCTTATTACCTCATACACAGCTTGAGCAGTGGGGAAGATTTTGAGAAAAAAGAAGCTTTTGCAGCACACCGTTTTTTAGCGCTGTTGCATTCAACCAACTGCCGACAAATTATTTACCTCACTGGCATCGTAAACGAAACCCAATTATCGAAACACCTGGACTCGAGGTTGGCAGTAGAAAAAATATTGAAGGCGAGTTCCATTCCACTCACCGCTCTGCGTGCAGGTATCATCGTGGGAAGCGGAAGTGCTTCTTTCGAAATCATCAGGGGGGTGGTAGAAAAGTTACCCTTCATGATTGCACCCAAATGGTTAAATACTTTGTGCCAACCAATTGCCATTAGAAATGTGATTCAGTTTTTGAAAGGCGTAGCGCTTCGTACAGATTCTTACAACGAGCATTATGATATTGGAGGCCCAGCTGTGTTAAGCTATAAAAATATGCTAATGGAGTTTGCAAAAATTCGTGGTTTAAAAAGATGGATCGTTACAGTGCCGGTGATGACACCAAAACTCTCTTCTTATTGGTTATATTTTATTACTTCTACCTCCTACCCATTAGCGGTGAATTTGGTACACAGTATGAAAGTAAATGTAATTTGTAGCCCTAACAACCTGGCCAAAGATTTGGGTATTGAATTACTGTCTTACAAAACAGCCGTTGAACTTGCATTTACTAAAATTGAACAACAAATGGTGTTGAGCAGTTGGAAAGATGCCTTCAGTAGTAGCAATACTAGCCTCGATTTATTAAATTATGTAGAAGTGCCTATACATGGCTGCTTCAAAGACACAAAGTGGAGGGTGATAAAAGATGATCCCACCTATGTACTAAACAATATCTGGAGCATTGGCGGCGAAAAAGGATGGTATTATGGAACACTACTTTGGAAACTGCGTGGCCTTATGGATAAATTTGCAGGTGGTGTAGGTCTGAGAAGAGGGCGAACCAATGCCAACGAAATAGAAGCAGGCGATGCACTCGATTTTTGGAGAGTGCTGGTGGCAGACAAGCAACGAAGCAGATTGTTGTTATTCGCAGAAATGAAATTACCGGGTGAAGCATGGTTAGAATTTCGCATCATGAAAAAACACCAGCAATGGCAATTGAGGCAAAAAGCTACGTTCAGGCCGAAAGGAGTTTGGGGAAGATTGTATTGGTTTGCAATGCTGCCCTTTCATTACTTCATATTCAATGGCA
>JBIIPY010000033.1:0-26122 GCA_044342365.1 Ferruginibacter sp.
AATTAAAGGAAGGTGAACAACCGCTGCTGCAGCAATTGCAGCAAATACAACACCGGATAAATGGATTGCAAACCTA
Organism: Ferruginibacter sp.; assembly: GCA_044342365.1. Taxonomy (GTDB): domain Bacteria; phylum Bacteroidota; class Bacteroidia; order Chitinophagales; family Chitinophagaceae; genus Ferruginibacter. Next base: position 77 of record JBIIPY010000033.1, read on the forward strand.
CCATCCTGACATCACAGGTTTACACGACCGGTTAAAGAGTGCTGCGATAGAATTGCAGGATGTGGCAGACGAACTGGAACGCATAGACGAAAATATTTCATACGATTCACAACGCATACAAATGGTCAACGATCGATTGTCTGCTGGCTACAAGCTGTTAAAAAAACATACTGTAAATAGTACCGCCGAATTGCTTCACATACAAAATGGCCTAGAAGAAAAACTAATGGCAGTTTTCAACATTTCTGCCAGCCTAGATCAAAGGGAAAAAGCCTTAGACGAAGCATTGAAAACATGCATGAAGTTGGCTCATAAAATTTCTACCAATCGAAAGGCACAAACCGAATCTTTTGCTAAAAATGTAAACAGCTTATTGGAGAAGGTAGGTATGCCCAATGCCAGACTAAAGGTACAAATTGGTGCAACCAATTTAACCGCTTCAGGAATAGATGAAATTTCTTTTTTATTCGACGCCAATAAAAGCAATCGCTTTGAACCGCTGCACAAAGTGGCAAGTGGGGGAGAGCTCAGTCGTTTAATGTTGAGTGTAAAATCGCTGGTAGCCAAAAAACTTCAATTGCCTACACTGATCTTTGATGAGATTGATACAGGTATTAGCGGAGAAGCTGCCAAGCAGGTAGGAATCATCATGAAAGAGCTTTCTGGTGCACACCAACTCATTTCTATCACGCACCAGCCACAGATAGCGGCAAAGGCTGCAGCACACTTTTTTGTGTACAAACAAGAGCTGTCTAACAAGGTCGTTACCAATATAAAAAGATTAGATGAAGCCGCCCGCATCACTGCCATTGCTCAAATGCTGAGTGGGGAAAAGCCAACTGCTGCAGCACTCGAAAATGCCAAAGAAATGGTAGCGGGATAAATTCGTTCCAAGCATCAGAACCAATTGATGCAGGGTTTGTTGTATGCTGTAACCATTTTAAAATTTACCATTGCAGAAGTTTTCCGTCTTAATCATTATTATACTCGTGCTGTTGCTGGGGTATGGCATGCACAAACTCATTAGGAGGTTCGTGAACCCCAAAGACTCGTTGAACCATCTCTTCCTCTTTTTTATGGCACATTTCATTGGGGTGTTTATTTTATCCTTTATGGTGAACATTATTATTATTAGATTTTCTGGTTTTTTATTTCGACCTTAAAAAATTACTTTTACCAAATAAATGTTCATCTATTAATACATACTTGTATGAGTAATAACTTATTGAAAGGTAAAAAGGGAATTATTTTTGGCGCACTCGATGAAAAATCTATCGCCTGGATCACAGCATTGCGCTGTTTTGAAGAGGGGGCACAAATTGTGTTAACCAATGCGCCCGTTGCCATGCGGATGGGGGAAATTAATAAACTGGCAGAACAAGTAAATGCCCCTGTAATTCCTTGCGATGTAAGCAGCAACGATGACGTAGAAAACCTCATTACCAAATCAATGGAATATTTTGGAGGCAGTTTCGATTTTGTACTGCATTCTATTGGCATGAGTTTGAATGTGCGCAAAGGAAAACATTATACTGAAATAGATTATGGATTTAATGCCAAAACGCTCGATATCTCTTCGATGAGTTTACACAGGGTGTTGGCTACTTGTATGAAAAAAGACGCCATCAATGATTGGGGTAGTGTGGTAGCATTAACTTATATCGCAGCACAACGTGTATTTCCAGATTACAATGAAATGGCCGATGCCAAATCGCTGTTGGAAAGTGTGGCTAGAAGTTTTGGTTACCACTATGGCGTTAAAAAGCAAGTGAGGGTGAATACCATTTCTCAGTCGCCTACCAAAACCACTGCTGGAAGCGGTGTAAAAGGTTTTGATGGCTTTATAAACTATGCAGAAAAAATGAGTCCGCTGGGCAATGCCACTGCTGCAGATTGTGCCAACTACATTGTGATGATGTTTAGTGATCTTACAAAAATGGTGACCATGCAAAACCTATTTCATGATGGAGGGTTCTCTTATACTGGAGTAACCCAAGCTGTGATAGAACAAATGGAAACCAAATAAATTCATTTATAACCCGAAAAAGCTCTCCTATATAGGAGAGCTTTTTTATAAATTGTCACCGAATTTTTCATTCGGTAGGTAGCATAGTATCAATATTCATCTTCATTAAAGAAGAAGTCTTCCTGACTAGGGTAATCGGGCCAAATATCTTCCAATCCTTCATAAAGGTCACCCTCATCTTCTAGTTCCTGAAGGTTTTCTATTACTTCGATTGGAGCGCCACTTCGGATACTGTAATCAATTAACTCGTCTTTTGTTGCAGGCCATGGTGCGTCTTCAAGGTGTGAGGCCAATTCTAGAGTCCAAAACATCGTAAATAGTTTTAATTTTTTGCAAATGTATATGTTCATACGATATAACCAAAAGTGTTTTTTTAACCAAGTTGTTAACTTTTGCTCATCGCATTCGATCTAGCAACGAAATATGTATGTAAATGGTTGTAAATAGGATACTGAAATGGCTATTTTTTTATACTATCCAGAAATGATTTATTTTCGACGCATGTTAACAGCTCAGCATATACAGAAATTTTACGGAAAACTCCAGGTTTTAAAAGGGGTTGATATCAGTATTGGAACTGGGGAAATTGTGAGCATTGTAGGATCGAGTGGTGCGGGTAAAAGTACCCTGCTACATATTCTGGGTACGCTTGATAAGCCAAACAAAGGTGTCGTTACACTCAACAACCAACGAATAGATCAGTTAACCGGTAACGCATTGGCTAATTTTAGAAACAAAAACATTGGATTCATCTTTCAATTTCATCACCTGCTTCCAGAATTTACAGCGCTGGAAAATGTTTGTATCCCAGGATGGATTGCGGGCAATAAGAAAAAGGATACTTCCAACAGGGCCAAGGTTTTGTTAGACACACTTGGTTTGTCTGAAAGGCTCGAAAACAAACCACACCAACTTTCGGGTGGCGAACAACAACGAGTAGCAGTAGCGAGGGCTTTGATCAACAATCCATCAATCGTAATGGCAGATGAACCCACCGGTAATTTGGATTCAGAAAATGGGAGAGAGCTACATCAACTTTTTCTCTCATTGAGAGATCAATTCAAACAAAGTTTTTTAATAGTTACACACAACGAAGAGCTGGCGCAAATGAGCGATAGAATCGTGCAAATGAAAGACGGCTATATCATAGATGATCATCTATGATATGGGATGATCTTAGGCCATCAACATTTCTTTTAGTTTTTGAGCAACTTTTTCAGCATTGGGCAGCATTGCTTTTTCTAGCAATATATTCATGGGTACAGCTGGTAAATCCAATGCTCCCATTACTTCTACCGGCCCGTCTAAATAACGGAAACATGCTTTTGATATTCTTCCGGCCAGGGCTTCTGCAAAAGAATTATTTTGCGGTTCTTCAGTAAGTATCAGGCACTTTCCATGTTTTTGCACTGCCTCAAAAATCAACGCTTCATCTAAGGGAAATAAACTGCGAAGGTCTATCACTTCAACAGCGTCATCCAATGTTTTAGCTGCAGCAGAAGCCCAGTATACGCCCATTCCGTAAGTAATGATGCAGCAACTTTCTCCAGAATCTATTTTTTCGGTAGAAGCATGCTGTACTACATTTGCCTTTCCTAGCGGTAACACATACTCGCTATCTGGTTCTATCATTTTTGCATCTTCTGTTCCCGGCACTTTACTCCAGTACAATCCTTTGTGCTCTAACATCACCACTGGGTTAGGATCTAAAAATGCAGCTTTCAATAAACCTTTCATATCTGCAGCATTGCTGGGATACACTATTTTGATGCCTTTGATGGTGAGCAAAGTGCTTTCAATACTTCCGCTGTGGTATGGGCCACCACCACCGTAGGCACCAATAGGAACCCTTATTAATGTTTGGATAGGAAATTTTCCGCAGCTGAGGTAACAGCTTTTTGAGATCTCTGTTACCAATTGGTTGATACCGGGATAAATATAATCGGCAAACTGTACCTCTACAATGGGCTTTAATCCTACTGCGCTCATACCCACTGTAGATCCAATAATATAAGCTTCCTGAATGGCAGTGTTAAACACCCTATGGTCGCCAAACTGCTCGGCCAATGTAGCAGCCTCTCTGAATACCCCGCCTAATCTGCGCCCTACATCCTGGCCGTACAACACAGCCTCAGGATATGCTTCCATAATTTCTCTGATGGCAAACAACGCCGCGTCTACCATCATGATCTTATCTTTGCCAGGGGCGGCCCTCAACCCTTTTTCTTCGGTGATGGGTGTGGGCACAAATACAAAATCTGATACACTGGCAGCATCGGGTTCGGCTGCAGCAACTGCTTTTTCAAAATCAAATTGCACGGCTGCTTGGCTTTGTACGGCGATATCTTTCAGCATACCTTCTTCGAAACCCCTCTGAAGAAGGTATGCATGTAACTTCTCAAATGGATCTTCCTTGCTGTGTTTAGAAACGTCTTCATCAGTTCTGTAAAACTCTTTTCGAACGCCACTGGTATGATGGCCAAGTAATGGAACTTTTGCATGCACCAACCATGGTCTTCTGTTGGTTCTTACATCATTAAATACTTTTTGCATCGCTTCCAAGCTTTCTTCAAATTCACTTCCATCAATACTGATGCGTTGAAATCCTTTGAATCCTGCAATGAACTCATAAGCGTTGCCCGTTCTTGCTTCTGCAGCACTTACACTGATGCCCCATTCATTGTCTTGTACCAAAAAAATAATGGGAAGCTGGTGTAAAGCTGCAAATTGAAAAGCCTCACTCACTTCTCCTTCCGTAACACTTGCATCACCCAAAGAACAAACTATTACTGGCAACTCATCGGCAGCTCCTTTCTTTAATAATTTGCTGGATGTTTTTTCTAAAAACTGAATGCCTTGTGCCACACCGGTGGTTGGAATGGCTTGCATGCCAGTGGCACTGCTTTGATGAATAATGGTGGGAAAGTCTGGTCCATTGTAATTGGGGTGACTATAGTATTCTCTTCCGCCTGTAAAAATATCTTCTCCTTTTGCCAGTAATTGAAGCATGAGTTGATAAGGACTAAAACCAAGACCAAGCATAATGCTTTCATCCCGGTAATAGGGGCTCACATAATCGCAGGGTAACAATTGAAATGCGGTAGCCAGCTGAATGGCTTCATGACCACGGCTGGTGCTGTGCACATATTTACAAATAGGGCGGTTGGCTTCATACACATCGGCCATGGCAATGGCAGTACACATCAATTGGTAAGCCCTTAAAAAAATATCCTGTTCAGCAAACATCAACGATTCGATTTAGGCCGCAAAAATAAAGAATCTGCTGCTCTTTATTTTAAATTTACCAGCATAGGATACCCATTATTTGTTTTCTTTCACAAATACGATTCTTGCCCTATCTGCTTTGTATATTTTATCAAAAAATTGAGCAGCTACATTGATATCTGCTGCTTTGATGCTGCCAGTAGTTTGTTTGTAATAGCGGGTGTAAATGATTTGGCTTGCTTCTACTTTTACCGCTGATCTGTATTCTGCTAGGGGCATTTTTACAGAAACCGCACTGGGCATACTTTCTGGCGTATACCCTGCAGGAATGGTTATTTTAACGGTATCATAATCAGTGAATGCAAACGATAAATTAAAATCATACTTTCTGGTAGCAGCATCCGAAATTTTAATAGATGATACAGATGTAATGTTGGGTGTAATAAACATCCTTTTACCACTTACAGAAGCATAACTTCTTGCAGTCACTTCAATAGATTCGTCAATGTATGGCAATTGATACATGCCAATATCATGCGTAAATTTATTAACGTCATAGGAAGGGGCAATTCGAAATTTTGTTTTTACGTGTTCTGTAATATTAGACTGTGACCCTTGTTTTAAGAGTCCATATAAGCCATCTTGTTGTTCTGCCTGGTATTTTGTTTTGATGGATGCAGTTAGCAGACCTTCTTCATTGATGCCCGCAGTTATATTTCTGATTTGAAGATTGACATCGGCAGCGTAATTTGGTGTTCTAGCCAATGTGCCGCCGTTTTCGTCAATGAGTAAAACGGGTCGGTTGCTTGTAAACCCACTGAGGTATCCGGGTTGCAAAGTTTGGCTGGTACACTCCAGCCATATAGTGTCTTTTGGTTGTGGCACACAGAGTATAACATGGTTAAACTGATTGCTGCTAAAATCTGACACGAATGAATTTTGTCCTTCACCTGCTTTTATCAGAGAGTACATCGATTTAATACCAGCTTCCTTTAGCAAAGAATACATGTAGTTGGTAAGCGCTTTACAATCACCATAACCATTGGTGGCCACGAAATTGGCATCCAATGTTTGCCAACCACCAAGGCCAAGCTGAATGCTGATATAGCGCGTATTTTTTTGAAGATATCTGTATAATATGGCTACCTTGTCTTTTTCATTTGTGAGCTGATGGGTAAGCTGGTGCACAGTTTGTTTAACATTGGCGGGAAGTTGATCTCTATTGAAATTGAGTTGATTCATGAAGAGTCCAAATTCTTTCCAATTGTTCATAGTGCCCGAATACTTTTGAATTTCGTACGAAGCAGGCGCTAAAAGTACGGAAGGGGTAATTTCAGTCCGAGGTGCGGAGTAAATTTCGTCAATAACAGCCGGTGTGTTTTTTAACTCCCAGCTGTATGATTTATTGTTTTTAATGTCAGTTATCTGAGGACCTGTTTTTTGCAGGTTAAATTCTTTGTATCGTAATACATAGTCAGCAGGAGCTTCAACAATGAAATTACTTTTCTCTACAGCAACGTTTTCATCAAATATGGGTACCCAGCCTGGTAAATAAAAGATCCCTTTCATTTCTTCTTCATATTCATATTCTACGGTGTAAGGATAAAGTGAATGATTGAAGTTGTGCACTTTTACTCTGTTATCATCAACCAACGATATTTCGGATGTATTACTGTAATCTTTAACTTCATTCTTTTTTAATGACCGGATTTTGTTACCATTACCATCATATAAAGTGCCAGTAATATCACTTACGGGACTAAGCTTATCGTAATGCACTACAAAGTTTGCGTGTTTATCGCCGCTGGCATTTAAAATGGTATAAGCGTATTTGCGCTTCACAATTGCATTGCCAGGATTTTTAATGATTATTTTCTCCTCATTAAATCGTACCACTGTAGATGCTTTTTCGGTTAGAGAGGTAGGTAATTGGGAAGCGGCATATTGTTGAGCTACAACATTATTCTTGGTAAAGTTTACCAATAAAATCAGCGACAGGATCGTTTTCATATTATTTCTTTTTAAACACAATTTGTTCTGCATGTTTTTTTACAACATAGTCAAAAAACTCACGGAGGGTCTCATAATCTTCTGGTAAAAAAAGGGTGTTTTCTAGGTGAAGTCTGGTGCGCAATGTTACATCTGTTGCCGACTTTGAGATGAGGTATTCAAAACCGCCATCTGCCTCGTTCAATGATACCTTAACAGACTTCGGCAATTCGTCTACTACATATCCTTCAGGAATTTGTAATTGGAATAAAAATGTTTCATCCATTTTGTAGGGTAATTCTACCGGATAACTTCTTTCCATCGATTTAAAATAATTTTCTTTCAATCCTTCTTTCAACATAGGATTAAAATAAATGATGTTGTTATCATCATCTCCACGATCAAGCTCCAGCATATAATTCATGAGGATACTTTTTTCAGACTCGTCCAAATTATCAATTTTTACATCAAATACACTCCATTCTCCCGTGTAACTTTTTTTAATTTTTTCAGAAAATGCCTCTTTGCCTTTTTCCGTAACTTCTTCACGGATATTGGTAGATTCGTTGTAACCCAAATAGGAGCTGAAACTGGCTGTCCATTTGTTTTTGTCTTGCCCATTAATCATGATCACATTGGTCACTTTCTTTTCTGTAGTTGCTTCAGGATACAATTCTTCTTTTGATGTAAACAAGCTGATGCCTACTCCTGCACCATTGTAACAATAACTTTTGAGTTTACCAAAGCCAAGGCTGCGTGATGATGCATCAAGGTAAAATTTTTCGTTACCCACAAAAAACTTGCTAATGTGATAATTGTACTGGTTAATAAGCGGGTAAGTGTCTGTGGGTAATCCATTAGACCGGGTGCTCAAAATGACTGGTTCAGCGTCTAAACCCGCTTTTAGTAACATGATGGTGAGCAGCATATTCAAATCTGCCACATAACCCTTTTTGGTTCTGAATGTTTCTCTTGGAGTTTGCGAAATATAAATACCATTGTTACCAAGACTGCTGTAATTTTTTCTAACAAAATCATAAATAATTTTCGCTTTTGTTACAGAATCCTTTCCGTTTAGATCAAGATTTTGCAAGGTTTCTTCCAACCATATATTATCCGATCGAAGCTCTGCACCAAAGTCAGGCCTTTTCAATAAGTCATTGGCCAAAGAGGTCCAATTACCCATGATATCTGTTCTTGGCATATCCGGAAACTTTCTTCCCGATGCCTGGAACTCTATTTGGGAAATATGGTTGTCTATAGAAGAAGTAAAGCTTTCTTCTATAATAGCGGGAACATCTTTCATCACCCATCTGCTTAAACTGCTGTTAGAAGATAAAGCTACTGTATTAGATGATGCCATAATACCTCCGGAGGCTGTATTATCTACTCTTATATAAAAACTTTCGAACTTTTCTTTTACTTCTTTAATGTGAAATGGATGGTATCCTTTGCTTAAAAAAACATATTCGAAAAATTCAGGCAATAAAAGTTCATATTCACTCCATAACCTAGGATAACTTCCCTGAAATTTCCAGGGTTGGAGATTAAATAAAAAATCTGATTCAATTGTATAAGAATACTCAATAATAGAACCTTCTTTTACAGCAGGCAATGTAAACTTTCTCAGCGTTCCGGTCTTACTGATCACTTCTTTAAATACATTGTCTTTGTCTAATTTTGTTTCTACCACTTTCCCATCTACACTATTGTAAGTGGTTGCCTTTAAATCAAGCAATGTTTCTTCTCTATCATCAGTTCTAGATTTGTAAAGAGGAATGTTTACAGTAGCAATATCAAACCCTTTAGGGTTTAAAATTAAAACCCGGCGCTGGTGTTTGTAAACAAGGCTGAAATAGCCCTTTTTATTGCCCACAAAAACACTTTTGCCTACATCCGCTAAAACCACTGCACCATAGGAAGTATCAACTTTTATATTATCAAGAGAGAAATCACGGATACTAACTTTTCCGAAATTTACGTTTGATTTGTTTTGTGCAATGAGTGGAATACTGAAACAAAGCATAGCCATCAAGGGTAAAAGGGTTTTGATTTTCATTAGAGTTTTTTTTCTTAAAATAAATATAAAGGATTTATACCGATTGTACAAACAATATAGTCCAATATCGGCCATCGCCTCATTGTACTATTTGTTTGATACCATCGGCATTTACCCCCGAAAGCATTCGGGATAAGATTTATAAAATATTGGTATATTATATTAATCACATTGATATTACCTATATCTCCCAGCAATCTGTTTATAAAAAAAGCAATCTTTTTTTAAAGATTGCTTCGAATTAAAAATATTTTATTGATGAAGGATATTATACCATTTTAAATGACTCTAGAAACTTAGTAGTAAAGTTCCCTTTTCTAAAGTCTTCGTTTTTCATTAATTGTAAATGAAAAGGAATGGTGGTTTTAATACCTTCAATTACATATTCGCTCAGTGCCCTGTGCATCGTGTCTATTGCTTCCTCTCTGGTTTGAGCTACCGCAATCAACTTCGCTATCATACTATCATAATAAGGAGGGATCACATAGCCTGCATACACATGACTATCAACCCTCACCCCATGACCACCTGGTTGATGTAAAACCGTGATTTTGCCTGGACTAGGTCTGAAATCGTTGTGAGGATCTTCAGCATTGATACGGCATTCTATGGCATGCATTTGTGGAAAATAATTTTTACCACTTACTTTTTCGCCAGCAGCAATTTTAATTTGTTCTTTTATCAAATCAAAGTTGATCACTTCTTCTGTTACGCAATGTTCTACCTGAATACGGGTATTCATTTCCATGAAGTAGAAGTTGCGATTTTTGTCAACCAAAAATTCTATGGTTCCCACACTTTCATAATTGATGGCTTTGGCAGCTTTAATGGCGGCTTCTCCCATACGATGTCTTAATTCATCCGTCATAAAAGGCGAAGGTGATTCTTCTACCAATTTCTGATGGCGGCGTTGAATGGAACAATCTCTTTCACTGAGGTGGCTTATATTGCCATATTGGTCTCCAGCTATTTGAATTTCGATGTGGCGAGGCTCTTCTACAAATTTCTCCATGTAGATACCATCGTTTTTAAAAGAGGCAGCGGCTTCAGTTTTGGCTGTTTCGTAGGCTTTTTCAATTTCAGATTCGTTAAAAACCACTCGCATCCCTTTTCCACCACCACCAGCAGTGGCTTTTAAAATAACAGGGTATCCTACTTCTGCAGCGGCAGATTTTGCGTGTTCTATGCTTTGTAAAAGTCCTTCTACGCCCGGTACTACTGGAACCCCCGCTTTAATCATAGTTTCTTTGGCCGTCACTTTGTCTCCCATCGAATTAATCATGTCGGGAGTAGGACCAATAAATTTGATACCATGATCGGCACAGATCTTTGCGAACTTTGCATTTTCTGCTAAAAATCCATATCCCGGATGAATGGCATCTGCATTGGTAATTTCAGCTGCAGCCATAATATGCGCCATGTTCAAATAACTGTCTATGCTTTGTGGTTTGCCTATACAAACTGCTTCATCAGCAAATTTTACGTGCAGGCTGTCTTTATCGGCAGTAGAATACACTGCCACAGTTTTAATGCCCATTTCTTTGCAAGTACGTATTACACGCAGTGCAATTTCTCCACGGTTCGCAATTAATATTTTTTTAAACATCATTGTTAATTTGTAAGTGTGATGAATGGATAATTCAATGATCATCCCTCTAAGCGAAGATGTACAATAGCTTAGAGCGCAGATTGTTTTCGCAACCGAAAAAAACCTGTATTGTTTCTTTTTTTGATCGTAAAGTATAAACTACCTCTATACTTTTTTTATTAAAAAATGCTTCAAAGAGAATGATGTCGGTACAATAGAAAATGAATTGTTGGATGAATCTACTTAAGCAGGATCTACCAAAAACAATGGTTGGTCGTATTCTACCGGACTCGCATCTTCTACCAATACCTTCACAATTTTGCCTTTTACTTCACTCTCAATTTCGTTGAACAATTTCATGGCTTCTATTATACATACCACTTTACCAGGTGCAACTTCATCGCCCACGTTTACAAAGATGGGTTTGCCTGGCCCTGCCTGACGGTAAAAAGTACCAATCATCGGGCTCTTGATGGTGATGAGATTGTCTTGTTTTGGTGCAGCGGTTACAGCTGGAACGTCGGCAATGGGAGCTGCTGCTAAGGATGCCGGCAAGGGAGCTGCTGCAACCGGGGCTCCATGGGTATATATTTTCTGTGACGGATCTTTCTTTTGTTTGATGGTAATGCGGGTTCCATCTTCTTCAATTGTTATTTCTCCAATCGAAGTTTTGTTGATGAGCTTTACAAGCTCCTGAATTTGTTTAATGTCCATGTGATAATTTTAATTGATTATTCGGATGTTATTTAAACGGCGGCTAAGGTAACAAATCAAAACCCATAAAAGCAAATTAAAAAAACACCATTTTTGTGAAAGCAGGCTAAATTGGATAAAAATGGGTAAAAAACAATCAAAATGAGGCTAAAATTGTTGTTTTTTGTTAAAAAAGAAAAGCGGCTGGAGAATATCGAGCCGCTTAAAAAGTATGGTTTAAAGCAACTTATTTTACTCTTTCTATGTATTCACCTGTTTTAGATGTAATACGTATCATTTCTCCTTCGTTAACAAACAAAGGTACGTTTACAGTTGCACCAGTTTCTACAGTTGCCGGTTTCAGGGTTTTTGTGGCGGTATCTCCCCGCATGCCGGGTTCACTGTAGGTTACCAACAGAACAATTTTGTCGGGCAATTCAACAGCCATCGGCAATTCTGTTTCACCATTTATAGATACCATAACTTCTTGGCCATCTTTCAAAAACTTGGGTGCGTCAATCATGGTTTCTGGAACCGTAATTTGTTCAAAGGTTTCTGTATCCATGAAGCTATATCCAGTATCATCTTTATACAAAAATTGAAAAGGCTTTTTTTCTACTCTAACTGGGTAAATGGTTTCTCCACTGTTCCAGGTAAGTTCGATGGTGCGACTGTTGTCAACACCTTTTAATTTTGCCCATACTTTAGCTGCTGCACGAGCTGTTTTGTTTTGTCCGAATTCGATTACGGAATACAAGCTACCATCTACTTTGATGATCAGCCCCGAACGCATATCTGCTGTTGTTGCCATAAAAACGTTTAAATTTAAGAGAGCGCAAAAATAGTAAAGAAAACCAAACCTTTTGCCTATCGGGCCATTTAACTTACAAACTGCTGTGTTTAATAGGGTAGGATCTACTTAGAAAAAGCTTTTTCCAAACCAATTGTTGGTTCACGTGCATACTGATATGGTAAAGGCCCCTTCCTAGATTTTTTACTGGAATTTGTATCAACCTCGAGGAAGAAGCATACCTGAGCCGGTGAAAAACCATTCCGTTGCTGCTTTCGATGCTAATGCCGATGATGCCTTTGATGAGTTGTGTGCTATTTTATTGAAAGTTCAATACTTCTTTAACAGGTACGGGATACATGATCCAATTGTTCCGGGAAGTACCTACAATGGCTGTAGTTACCCTGCTAAAATCGATAGCCCCATTGCTAGAAAAGTAATTTAAGCCGGTAAAAATTTTTAGTGGTGATGGCATTTTTTCAGTAAAAGAAATGAACTGATATTTTTGGCTGGACGAAAGATTTATTTTTTTCAGTTCCTTCCACCTTATTTCATTTTCACTTTTTTAGATGATATAACCCACCACCGCATTATTATTGTGTTGCCACTTAATGGTTATACCAATGTGATTTATATAATATGCCACTATTTTTATAAATCTTATCCCGAATGCTTTCGGGAGTAAATGCCGATGGTATCAAACAAATAGTACAATGAGGCGATAGCCGATATTGGACTATATTGTTTGTCCAATCGGTATAATTTGTTGCGTACCGTTTTCGTACACAGCAGTTATGCCTATTGATGGTATTTATGCAAATAAAGGAAACTGCAACAGTAAAAAGCAATCAAAAAGAGAGTTGTTCATATGAGCTGGTTTTTGTTTTAGAACTCCGGGATCTAAAAATGTACTATGCGTGGGTAGTTAAATATTCGGCAAAATTTTAAAGTGGCCGATACATTCCGTACGATGAATGCTATACCTTTGCAACGCTAAAATTTCGTTTTAATAATAAATCTATTTTCATGAAAGTAACTGTAGTAGGTGCCGGTGCCGTAGGTGCAACCTGTGCCGACAATATTGCCCGTAAACAACTATGCGATGAACTGGTTTTGGTAGACATCAAAGAGGGGGTGGCAGAAGGCAAGGCCATGGATTTAATGCAAACAGCGCAGCTAGAAGGTTTTGACACCAGAATTATTGGAAGCACCAATGATTACAGCAAAACAGCCGGATCTACTGTAGCCGTAATTACTTCTGGTATTCCTCGTAAACCAGGTATGACCAGAGAAGAATTAATTGGTATTAATGCCGGCATCGTAAAAACAGTAACACAAAATATACTACAGCACTCACCGGATTGTATCATTATCATCATCAGTAATCCGATGGATACCATGACTTATCTCGCACTTAAATCGAGCGGGATTCCTAAAAACAGGATCATTGGAATGGGCGGCATTTTAGACAGTGCTCGTTTCCGCTTCTATCTAAGTAATGCCATCAACTGTTCTCCAAACGATTTGCAAGCCAATGTAATTGGTGGGCATGGAGATACCACCATGATACCATTGACCAGACTAGCCACTTACTGTGGTACACCTGCTGCCAGTTATTTGGATACAGATACTTTGAAAAAAGTGGCAGCAGACACCATGGTTGGTGGAGCTACACTTACCGGTTTATTGGGTACCAGTGCATGGTATGCACCAGGATCAGCCGGAGCTGCTTTGGTAGAAGCCATTGTAAGGGATGAGAAAAAAATGATGCCTTGTTGTGTTTCTCTAGAAGGAGAATACGGCCAGTCTGACATATGCATTGGCGTTCCAGTAATTATTGGGCGCAACGGGTGGGAAAAAATTGTTGACTATAACCTAAATGAAGAAGAGCAAGCTTCTTTTAACAAAAGCGCCGATGCCGTTAGAAATATGAATAGCGTGTTGGCAACCCTTTCTATCTAAATTGTAGAAAAAATTTGAAAATCTTATTCTAATCTAATTAAAATAAAAACCGGCTTTGTCCGGTTTTTTTTAATCAATTCATTGTCGAGTGCCAAAATGTATAGCCATTTTTTAGCACTTTAACAGCGAAGTTTCAATGTACAAATGGCTTCTGGTTTCTGCTTTTTTCAATTACCTTTAAAACCAGTATAATATCAAAAATATTCCTGCACGTATGTACAAACTTTACTTTCTTGTAATCCTTCAATTTGCATTGTATGGAAATTTGAACGCCCAACTCATCATTGATCCAGCGCCCAACGCACAGGCACTGGCCCAGAGATTGGTGGGAGATGGTGTTTCCATTACAAACGTAACGTTTGTTGGGAATCCATTGATGGCAGCTTATTTTAAAAACAATGGAGGAACAAACATTGGGCTCGATAGCGGAATAGTTTTAACAAATGGACGAGCAAAATCAAATCCATTAGGAACTTTTAAAGGAGTGGATGGCAATGGCATCAGCACTGCCCAAAACACAGATGCCCACAACGAGTGGAACATCCCAGGCGACAACCAACTGGCCGTTTTGATTGGCTCTCCCTTATCAGATGTAAACGATGCTTGTATACTAGAATTTGATTTTGTTCCACTTGGCGATAGCATCAAATTCCGGTACGTGTTCAGCTCGGAAGAATACGATCCCGCCTTTGTTTGTGATTTTAACGACGCTTTCGCTTTTTTTATATCAGGGCCGGGTTTCACAGGTTCCCAAAATATTGCATTGGTTCCAGGCACCAACACTCCGGTATCTATCAGAAATGTAAACAATATTCCTACAGGTGGATGTGTAAGCAATCCTACTTATTATATAGACAATCTTACCAACGTTTTTTTATCCCACGATGGGCAAACCGTTGTGCTTACAGCACTAGCCCGCGTTCAGCCCTGCCAAACCTATCATTTAAAATTGGTGATCGCAGATGCAGGATTCGATGCTGATTATGATAGCGGGGTTTTTTTAGAAGCAAGAAGTTTAAGTTCCAATGCTACACAATTAATAAACCTTGCTCAAACAGATCCCATAACCAATAGCAGTTATCTGGTAGAAGGATGCTCAGTGGGATCTCTCAACATCAAACGTTTAGTATCCAGTCCACAGCCGCTTACCATTAATTTAAGTTATGGAGGTACAATTCAAAATGGTATTGATGTGCAAACATTGCCTCCCTTTGTAACGATTCCTGCAAATCAGGATTCTGTTTTGTTAAATATTTTTCCAAATATTGATCTCGTACCAGAAGGTATCGAAACCCTTATCATTTATACGCTGGCGGCTTGTAGTTCTGCTCTGCCAACAGATAGTACTCTTATTCAAATTCGCGATTACGACACCCTTGGTATTGTTCCCGATAGCGCCATTATTTGCGGATCCAGCAGCATCCAATTACAGGCTACTGTTGGGTATACCACCTATACCTGGGACAATATACCTGGGTTATCTAATTACAATATACCTAACCCGATGGCCAATCCTCCATCCGGTTCAGGAACCTATTATTGCACTGCATCCGTAGGTTCTTGTCAGTCTAGAGATTCTGTTTTTATTCAATACAAAGAAGCCTCCTTACGGTCCTTCAGCAATGTAAATTGTAGAAATGCAAGTACCGGCCAGATAAGTGTAGGAGGTGGATTGGGTTGGGTATATCCATTGCAGTTTTCTTTGAATGGGGGCCCATATCAAGCGGATAGCACTTTTAATAATTTACCGGTTGGAACGTATACTATTTTTGTGAAAGATGCCAGTGGTTGTATAGATTCTATTGTACAAACACTGACACAAAATTTTCCCGATCTCACTCAAACGAATTCCAGTACCCCTGCAGGTTGTAGTGGAAATCCAGACGGAACCATTACAGTTACCGCCGCAGGTGGAAATCCTTTGTACACTTATTCTATCAATGGAGGAACAAGTTTTGTAAGCAGCAATGTCTTCAACGTTGTACAAGGCAGCTTCAATCTTATTGTAAAAGATGCCAATGGCTGCACCGTTAATTCTGGAAACATCACCGTGGGCATTCAAAACGATTTGGTAGTGGATGCAGGTGTAGCTGATAGCATATGCGAAGGTAGCTCAACACAATTGCTGGCTTCGTCTAATGCCTCTATTTTTTCATGGTCGCCTTCAGTGGCCATTTCCAACACTTCTATCAACAATCCAGTGGTGTCGCCAGTAATAACCACGCAATATTTTGTTACAGTAACACAGGGCATTTGTACCAAAAAGGATTCGGTAACCATTTTAGTATATCCTGCCCCCATTGCCAATGCGGGTACTGATATCACCATTTGCTTTGGAGCAAGCACACAACTCATTGGCACGGGTGGAACGGAATTTACTTGGACGCCGGCAACTTATTTGAACAGCACCACAGTAGCACAACCTGCAGTGCAAAGACCACTCTCTAACATTGTGTATACGCTACGAGTAAAAGACAACAATGGTTGTGGTTCGTTGCAATCAGATATGGTAAGTATAACGGTAACACCGGCTGTAAGTTTATTTGCTGGCAGAGATACCAGTGTGGCCAACAATCAACCAGTTCAGTTAAACGTGATTCAAAATGGCAGCCAAACCGTTACCAATTATAACTGGAGCCCTCCAACGGGGCTAGACAATCCCAATATCAGAACCCCGATTGCTACTCTTGACAGAGATATTTTATACATTGTAAAAGGGACTACTCCAGCCAACTGTGAAGGCACAGATAGCATGCTGGTGAAACGCTACAAAGGACCTGAAATTTATGTACCCACAGTGTTTACTCCGAATGGTGATGGGAACAATGATATTTTACGAGCGTTGGCTTTTGGGATGACAGAATATCGCTACTTCCGTATTTTCAATAGGTGGGGACAGCAGGTATTTTTTACCAAAGACTTTTCACGTGGATGGGATGGAAGAATACAGGGTAAAATGCAAGAAACAGGTACTTTTGTTTGGATGGCAGAAGCGGTTGATTTTAGAGGTACTATTATCAAAAGAAAAGGCACCACTACCCTGATGCATTAATAGTGGTGCCGAAGGTTTTAGCTAAAGCCATTGGTAATGCCTTCTTTGTATATTTTAGAAACCAGGCCTTGTAAAACCTTGCCTGGTCCACATTCTGTAAAATGAGTGGCACCAGCTCTCACCATCGATTCTACACTTTGAGTCCACCGTACTGGTCCTGTTAGTTGAGCAATCAGGTTTTCCTTAATGCTTGCAGGATCAGTTACTGCTTTGGCTACTATGTTTTGGTATACTGGGCAAATGGGGGTTGCAAATACGGTGTTATTTATAGCGGCTGCCAGCTCTTCTTTTGCTGGCATCATGAGTGGAGAGTGAAAAGCACCTCCAACAGGTAAAACCAAAGCCCGTTTTGCACCTGCTGCTTTCATTCTTTCGCAGGCAATTTCAATACCTTTTATAGAACCGCTTATCACCAACTGTCCCGGACAATTGTAATTGGCGGCTACAACTACTTCACCCGTTTCTTTGCTTACTTCTGCACAAATTTCTTCCACTTTTTCATCGGCTAGTGCCAACACTGCCGCCATGGTAGAAGGTGTTGTTTCGCAAGCTTTTTGCATGGCTTTTGCACGAATGGCTACCAATTTCAACGCGTCTGCAAACCCAAGGGTTTTATTGGCAACGAGCGCAGAAAATTCTCCCAGCGAATGTCCGGCAACCATATCGGGTACAGCATCCTCAATGGTTAAAAAAGCCGCCACTGAATGAATGAAAACAGCGGGTTGGGTTACTTTGGTTTGTTTGAGTGCATCTTCTGTACCATTAAACATGGTTTCAGCAATATTGAACCCTAGAATATCATTGGCTTCTTCAAACAATTGTGCTGTAGATATTTGTGCGTCGTACAATGTTTTACCCATGCCGCTAAATTGAGAACCCTGGCCTGGAAAAATAAATGCATGCATAATTGATGTTTTAGTTGGAGCCAAAAATATATTTTAAATCTGTAAAAAGTACTGATAAAAAAATACACATAAAAAAGCCCGACAATTGAAGTGCCGGGCCGATTGTTTTTGATTTGATGATATTAATGTAAGTTAGATCCTATCAATTTAAGAAATTCACTCCTGGTTTCGTTGTGTTGGAACTGACCAAAAAATGCGGAGGTGGTGGTAACAGAATTTTGTTTTTGCACTCCTCTCATCATCATACAAAGATGAGATGCTTCAATAACTACGGCAACCCCATGTGGATTAAGGGTTTCTTTGATGGCATCTAATATTTGAGTGGTGAGGCGCTCCTGTACCTGCAGCCTTCTGCTATATACATCTACTACACGAGCAATTTTACTCAGCCCAGTGATATAGCCGTTGGGTATATAAGCTACATGTGCTTTGCCATAAAAAGGCAACATATGATGCTCGCACATACTGTACAACTCAATATCTTTCACAATGACCATTTCACTCACCTGTTCGTGAAATTTTGCCGATTCTAAAATGGCCTTTGCATCTTGCGAATATCCTTGTGTGAGAAATTGCATTGCTTTTGCAACACGTTCGGGTGTTTTAATCAGCCCTTCTCTATTTGCATCTTCTCCTAAAAGTTTAATGCTTTCTTTGTAATGATCTACGAGCGACGTGGTAACATCTTCATCGTAAGATTCTATTTTTTTGTAAGCCATTTCTGTTTTTTTAATATGATATATGAGGTTAGGCAGGATATTCTACAAAATTTCTTTCTGTTTCGTACAATCTAACTTGTAAGTCGAGGGTGGGGGCTATTTCCACTCTCAGTAAGTTATATATGACGATAGCAATATTTTCGGCGGTAGGGCTTAATTTTTTGAATTCTTCAGTGTCCTTATTCAGGTTCTTGTGATCGAAGCGATCTAATATCTTTTCTTTAATGATATTGCTCAGGTCTTTTAAATCCATTACATACCCGTGCTCGTCTGGTATACCTACCAGTTTTACAATAAGTTCATAGTTGTGTCCGTGGAAATTGGGATTACTGCATTTGCCAAAAACGCTGAGGTTGGTGGCGTCGTCCCAATTGGGGTTAAAAATCCGGTGTGCTGCATTAAAATGCTCTTTGCGGTAAACTGCTACCTTGTGTGCCATGGGTATATTCTAAAAGTGATTGTTTGAACAGGAATCTGTGTAAAGCTTTTACTAAAACAGAAGTGTGCTGTTTACTGATGTTATTACAATTAGATGTTCAAAAGGTTCAAATGAAGATGCCCTCATTTGCCAAAATACTCTGCAAATATGCGGGGCGTCTCATACAATTTAAGGCTGTGGAGTTCAATTCCTTTTGGAATGTGTGGGTTCAACTGGTCCCAAATAGCCATTATCAGGTTTTCTATTGAGCAAAGTTTCCCACTCATAAAATCTACATCTTCATTGAGGTTTTTATGATCCAGCTTCTCTATCACATGCTCTTTTATTATGATGCTGAGTCTTTTTACATCAAATACAAATCCAGTTTCAGGATCGGGCATTCCTTTGATGGTAACATACAATTCGAAGTTGTGACCATGCCAGTTTTCATTGGCACATTTGCCAAATACGCTTTCGTTTTTCTCCTTACTCCAGTTGGGGTTATAGAGTTTGTGCGCTGCATTAAAGTGTTCGATTCTTGTTATGTAAACCATTGGAGTAGGCCAAAATTTTTGCAAATGTAATCAGTATTCTACCAAATGTAAAGTCAAACACTGAAATTTGTACCATGCAAATACTGATTGTTTCAGCCACTTTGATGGAAATAGCCCCTCTACAACAGCAGAGGCCGGCCTTACAATACCTGGTCACCGGTGTTGGGGCGCCTGCATGTATGTATGTTTTGCATGAAAAGTTGCATCAAAATAGCTACGATTTAGTAATTCAGGCGGGTATTGGAGGATGTTTTGATCCTACCATTCCTTTATCTACTGTGTATGCCATTGAAAAAGACGTTTTTGCGGATGCGGGTATTTTTGAAAATGGCACATTGAAAACGCTTTTTGAAGCAGGCTTAGCAGATTCTCACCAACCACCTTTTAGCGATGGTTGGTTGCTCAATAAATCTATGATAAGTTCCACCATCCACATGCCCCTCGCCACGGCCATTACCGTAAATAGGGTGTCTGAGAATGAAGCAACCAACCTTTTGTATAAAGCAAAGTATCAACCCCTGATTGAATCAATGGAGGGTGCTGCATTTCATTATGTTTGTATTCAACAAAAAATTCCTTTTTTACAAATTCGTTCACTCAGCAATTATGTAGGTGAAAGAGATAAAGCCAAATGGAAGCTGCAAGCATCTATACAATCACTCAACGAAAGCCTTGTTAAAATTGTTGATTCTATAAATTAATTAAACATGCACATCAACATTGGGTTTTCTCCTTGCCCCAACGACACTTTTATTTTCGACGCGATGGTCAACAATAAAATAGACACTGAGGGACTTTCTTTTTCAACGGTGCTAGAAGACGTGCAAACTTTAAATGAATGGGGCATTAAAGGCAAACTGGCTGTTACAAAGCTTAGTTATGGGGTATTGCCATTGGTACTGGAACATTACAAGTTATTGAACAGTGGTAGCGCATTGGGCAAGGGTGTAGGGCCACTGTTGATTGCCGCACCAACACAAGCATCTCTCAAAGTGGAGGACCAGCTGATAGCGATACCAGGCCAAAATACCACAGCTCACCTGTTGTTTAGTTTCAAATATCCCCATGCTACCAACAAGGTTTTTTTACGCTATAATGACATAGAAGATTTTGTTTTGTCGGGTAAGGGCTTAGGTGTTATCATCCACGAAAACCGCTTTACATTCGCGTCCCGTGGCTTGAATAAAATAACAGACTTGGGCGATTTTTGGGAGCAAACTACAGGGGCTTATATTCCATTGGGTGGTATCGTAGTTAAAAAGGAATTGGACACGCCTTTGCAACAAAAAATTGATCGTTTGATTCATAAAAGCATTGCCTATGCTTTTGACCAATATCCAGTACTCAATGATTATATCAGGAGTCATGCACAGGAAATGGAGGAGCGGGTAATGAGACAGCACATTGATTTGTACGTAAATGAATTTTCCCTAACATTGGGTAATATTGGTAAAGACGCAGTATTGCAATTGTTGAGGGTTTATTATGAAATGAACAATGTAGACTTCCCGAATCAAGAAGATTTGTTTGTACCTACATTATGATGATTTTGCAAGGGCTTTACCATACACTTCCAAACATCTTTTGCGTGCAAAGTCATGATCTACGATGGGTTGGGGATACTGTAGTGATTCAAATTCGGGAACCCATTTTTTGATATAAGTTAGCTGTGGGTCAAATTTTTTGGTTTGCAAGTAAGGGTTAAATATTCTGAAGTATGGTGCTGCATCGCAACCACTTCCTGCAGCCCATTGCCAACCACCATTGTTAGCTGCCAAATCAAAATCGAGTAATTTAGCAGCAAAATAAGCTTCTCCCAGTCGCCAATCAAGCAATAGATGTTTGCATAAAAAAGAGGCCACCACCATTCTAACCCTGTTGTGCATAAAACCTGTTTCATTTAATTCTCTCATGCCTGCATCTACAATGGGATAACCTGTTTGTCCTTCACACCATTTTTTGAATTCTCCTTCGTCATTTCTCCATTCAATGTTATCATAAGCTGGTTTAAATGCTTTGCCTTGTCCTATTTGCGGAAAATGCCAAAGTATCATATGGTAAAAGTCTCTCCATATCAATTCACTGAGATAAACCTCCGAAATATTTTTAGCAGCAGAAGCCGCTTTTCTAATACTGATGGTGCCAAAACGAAAGTGAATACCCAGTTTAGACGTGCCCCTGATGCCAGGAAAATTGCGGTTCTCCGCATATTCTTTTAATAGTACCGCTTTTACTGTTTTTGATGGAAAAGATTCAGCGGATGCTTCAAAACCCATCTCCGATAATGACGGAATTGTTAAGGGGTCTGTTTGAAAAAATCTGTCAAAATACTTTTCTGTTGGATAGGGTTTCAAGAAATAATCCGTAAGTGCTGCTTTCCATTTTCTGCTATAAGGGGTAAAAACAGTATAGGGTTTGCCATCATCTTTTACTACTTCAGCTTTCTCAAAAATCACCTGGTCTTTGAATGTTTGAAATCCAATGTTTTTTTCACTCAAGAAGGCCGCTATGGTTTCATCTCTTTGAGCTGCATATGGTTCATAATCGTGATTGGTAAATACTTGATCTATTTTATACGAACTGGATAAATGTTTAAATGTTTCTTCAGGCGTGCCGTGATACACCATTAAAGTGGAGCCCAGTTCGGTTAATTGGGCACTGATGTTGGTGATGGTTTCATGAATAAATTGAACCCTTCTATCTGCCTTGTCTTCTAATTTGTCTAATATATTTTTATCAAATACAAAGAGGGGTAGTACTGGATTGCCCGATGTAAGCGCCCGGTACAGTCCAGCGTTGTCCGCTAATCGAAGATCTCTTCTAAACCAAAATATGTTGATGCGATCGTTCATGATGTTCTGCTAACAAATGACCAGTGGATTTGTTTTTGATAGTTGATAAAATATTTTCTGTATCTCTTCAACGCCGTACTGGTTGTTTTCAATCGATTTTACCCAACGTAAATTGTAAATAGCATTGGTAAGAAATACTTCATCTGCACTGGCAAGCATGTCAATAGAAACGGCGGTTTCTACTATTTCATAATCGAGCAGTTGAAGTGCTTCTATTAGAAAAGCTCTCATTGTACCTGCTACACAGCCCTGCTGTAAGGAGGGTGTAATAATACGCTTGTCTTTTATAAGGAAAATATTGGCGATGGTGCTATCACATACATTACCTTCTTGGTTTAAAATGATGGCATCATTGCATTGCTGGGTTTTTGCATGCAATGCACCCATTAAGTAGGGTAAATAGTTATTGTGTTTTATGTTAGCGAATGCATCGCAACATTTGCGCGCATCTCTGTAAATGCAAAGGTCTAGTCCATTGTTGTTGAGTTCATGGGTAGCAGTATGCAGCGGCCATGATTGAATGACAAAGTTGGGTTTCAAATTTTCTGGATCATATAAGCCACCGTCTGCTCTAAAAACCATCAAACGAATCCTAGCTGGCAGGTGTTTGTTTTTTGAAACCGACTTATTCAATTGGTCCATTATATAGGTTTTATTGAACAATTTCGGAATATCAAATTTCAACAACTCCATCCCAAGCCACAATCTATTAAGATGTGCTTCTAATAATACAAAGTTTCCTTTTTTGTAAGCGATCGTTTCAAACAATCCGTCTCCATACCTCAATCCACGATTATTGGCACCGATGATGGGATCGTTTTCATTGATCAAATTTCCATTGTAATTGATGAATCTCATGTGTTTAGTATAAAAAAATCCCCAGAAACGGGGATTTTCTAAAATAGTTTGTTAGTTAGCTTATAGTTCTTCTATTATTTTATGTTTTATGGCATACATAATGAGGCCGGCTGTGCTCTTTGCGCCGGTTTTAACTTTGAGTTTATCCCGGATGGCTTCTACGGTACGGGGGCTCAATTCTACTATGTCTGCAATTTCTTTGGTGCTTTTTTCTTCACACATCAGCCTAAGAATGTTCGTTTCTTTTTCGTTCAGTTGTGCTTCTAAAGGCATCAACTGTTGAGGTGTGGGCATGTTGCGTTGCTTCAGGTTGGTGAGCAATGCTTTGTTGGTCATGGCGTTGAAATAGTATTCGCTGCTGTGACAAGTTTTAATAGCTTCGTAAATGACTTCGCTGTCACTTGTTTTAGCCAGGTAACTGTTGGCACCCAATTCCATTAGTTTGGTGATCATGCTGTTGTCTTCCATAAAAGTGAGCATGATGACTTTGGTGTTTGGACTAATTTTTTTGATTTCGGGCAAAGCGGCAATGCCATCCATGATAGGCATTTGAATGTCTAATAAAATAACATCTACGGGAATTGATTTGATGAGGTTTAATAAGTGCATGCCGTTATCTGCCTCTGCTATAACCTTTACGTCTTTTTTAGCGCTCAAGGCGGTTTTTACACCAGCTCTATACAATACGTGATCGTCTGCTATGATAACTCTGATGGGTTCTGATAAATCCTTACTCATAATATAATATAATAGGATAAAATTAGTGATTTTTTGAATTATAAGTTTACGTTGTTATTAACGTATAATGCAAGGTCAAATTATATAGGAGATAAAAGAAACGTGTAATTACCCTAAAAAACGGTGGGGAATTTACGTATGATTTTCATTTTTTGCTTCTGATAATAACTTACTAATAATGCGGAAGATGTGGAAAGTGTATTAGTCAATTAGTTTATTCCTGAGTGCATAAACAATTAATCCACCGATGGTTTTGGCATTTACCTTGGTTTTCATGTTTTGCCGGATGGTTTCGATGGTTCTGGGGCTGAGAAATATTATTTTTGAGATTTCTTCTGTGGTTTTGTCTTCTGCCAAAAGTTGTAGGATTTTAATTTCCTTTTCATTAAAGCTCACTGGTGCATTGGTTCCGTATTGTTGACGCACGTTCTTTTTTTGCATCAATTTCCCCATTACCGCTTTGTTAACCAGCTCGTTGAAGTAAAAATCGTCGTTCATGCAAGTGAGGATGGCCTCGTAAATTTCTTCAGGGTCTGTGGTTTTAGTGAGGTATGCATTGGCCCCCATTTCCATCATTTTACTGATCATTTGTTGATCATCATACATGGTGAGCACAATGATCTTAAGGTCCTCGTATTCTTTTCTGATGAGTTGTATGGCATTGATGCCGTCAATTTCCGGCATTCTGATGTCCATTAAAAGCACATCAGGCATTTTGATGACAATTTTATGCATCATGTCTTTACCGTCTTCAGCTTCCCATAACATTTTTAGGTTGGCTTTGCCGGAAAGCGCCATTTTGATGCCGTCTCTGAAAATTTTGTGGTCGTCTGCAATGGCAATTTTGATGAGGTTTTCCGAAGTCATTCCTATTTGGTTTTGGGTTATTGGCTAAATTTTGAGCGTTAAAATACATTTAAGTTTTAAACAACCGAAATTTTAAACCTGCAATGCTATTGATCTCAATTTATTCATTCGATTATTAGCTATGCAGGGAAAAATGGCACCGTAAATTTACTAAAGGCAATATTAGTAAAAATACTTATCACTTTAGCAACTTTCCTTATTTTTTAGTAAATGTTTTTGTGCAATAAATAGTCAGATTTACGCTTTCATCATTAAATGCTGCATATTATTTTTGTTTAAGTTGATTGGGTAAGAGGACTTTTTTAATGAGTGGTCCCATTGCCAATGTCCCGTTTGTTAAGGCCGTCGTACCCTGTAAGTCTTATTCACATTGAATTTCCGCTTTTCTCCCCACATATTTTGCACGCTATTTTTTTATTTTACCTTTCTTTAATACCCCTTTCAGCATTGCATATTTCCGCTTTTTAACCGAATATTTATCCACCAATGTTAATAAACGTATAACTACATTCGTAAATTAACGACAAATTTGCATAGTAAATATACGATATCAAATTCGTATATTTACCCAATATTTCAATCTAATTAATTACGAAAATTGCCTGAAACTACCGTCAATACTCGATTTTGTATTTTTTGAACGTACGTAATTTAACGTAGTCGGTTTGTCAGCAATTTAATTTAAATCAAGTTTGCGTTGATATTTAATCGTAAATCAACAACTAAAATTTATTAATCATGATCCTTACAG